>JAAYCJ010000340.1 GCA_012729815.1 Phycisphaerae bacterium
CTCGACGAATCCCAGCCGGCGACGTGGGAGCTCTACAACGATCTGGCTTCGCGCCACGGCGTCGACGTGTTCATCCACGACTGGTACTGGTTCGACGGCCAGCCGGCCATGCACGAGGCCCTCGAAAGCGGCTTTTTGCGGTCGAGCAATCGCGAGAAGATGAAGTTTGCGATCATGTGGACCAACCACGACTGGCCCACGTGGATCGAGACCCGCCGGCCCGACGGCTCGTATCATCGCCCCTGCGCAGCCAGAAGCCCCAGCCACAGCCCCGCCGAGGTCTACCGCAGCATGGCCTACGCGGTCGCGCGGTATCTTCACGACCCGAACTACTGGCGGATCGACGGTAAGCCGGTGATCGTTATCTTCTGGCCCTTCGGTGAAGTTGAGGAATGCAGACGGCTCCTCGACGACCTCCGCGACCTGGCCCGCCGGATGGGCCACGAGGGCATTCACTTCCACGCCGCGCACGGCGGCCTGCTGACCGATCGTCTCGCCGAGCGCGGCTTCGACAGCTACGCCCACTACAACCCGCTGGGCGACGTGTCAAACCATCGCCCGATCGAAGAGGAGGTCATCGACTATCCCACTCTCGCCGCCCAGATCGCCGAGACGTACTGGCCGCGCTGGAACGCCCTGCACCCGCTGCCGTTCTTCCCGACCATCTCGCCCGGTTTCGACTGGACGCCGCGCATGCTGCCCCGCGTGCGCCCCGCCGGGCCGTCAGATCGTAACCGGTGGCCCGGCTGCACGATTCTCGAAAATGACACGCCCGCTGCGTTCGGCTCGTTCGTCCGTTCCGCCCTCGATTTCCTCGACGCCAACCGCACCGATCCGCGCGTGGTCGTGATCGGCTGCTGGAACGAATGGACCGAAGGCCACTACCTCCTGCCCGATCTGACGTACGGGTATGGCAAACTCCAAGCCCTCGCCGCCGCGCTCGACCTCGACGCCGAAACCGGCCGGAATCTCGGCAATACCGTACCGGGGAATCGATAATCGCGGCAGTCTGCCGCAGCACATTCTCCGGCGATTGACATGAAGCCCTGACGTGCTTATCCTAGCGTCTGGGATGGGAAAGAACGACGGCCACTTTCTACAGGGCGAGCATGCTGCGGGAACGCACCGTTACAGAGCAGGCGATTGAGGAGCCGAAGAGAATCGAGATCTTCGGATCGATGATCCTCCAGGGCGACGCCGTGAACATACTCCGGTGCCTGCCGGAGCACTCCATGCAGTGCGCGGTGACGTCGCCGCCCTACTGGGGGCTGCGCGACTACGATATCGAAGGTCAGATCGGCCTGGAGGCAAGCCTCGCGCAGTATATCAACCGACTCGTCACCGTCTTCAATGAAGTGAAGCGCGTCCTGAAGGACGACGGAATTCTGTGGATCAACATCGGCGACGGGTACACGAGCGGAAATCGGGGATGGAGAGCGCCGGACAAGAAGAATCCGGCGAGAGCGATGAACGTCAGGCCCAATACTCCGGACGGCCTGAAGCCAAAGGATCTTCTGGGCGTGCCGTGGCGTCTGGCGTTTGCGCTCCAACAGGACGGCTGGTACCTTCGAAGCGACATCATCTGGTACAAGCCGAACGCGATGCCTGAAAGCGTCAAGGATCGCCCCACTCGCGCTCACGAATACGTCTTCATGCTGACCAAGTCTGAGAAGTACTACTACGACTACGAAGCCATGCTGGAGGTGAATGGACGAGGCCCGCGGAATCGTCGAACGGTCTGGAGCGTGAACACGCAACCATTCACCGATGCGCACTTCGCGACGTTTCCGCCTGATCTGATCAAGCCGTGCATTCTCGCCTCGACCAGGCGTGGCGACCACGTGCTGGACCCGTTCTTCGGTTCCGGCACGGTGGGCGTCGTCTGCCAGGAGTTCAGCAGGAATTACGTCGGCGTCGAGTTGCACCCCGACTATATCGAGATGGCCGCCCGACGCCTTGCCAAAGGCACGCAGATCGTGTTACTCAGAGAAAACATCAGATGACGAGCACAACGATTCGCATTCCGGCGCCCGATCTCCAAGTGGACTTTTTCCTGGCGCTGGCTGCCGCAAGGCGCGAGTATCTTCAGGACGCCTTGCGAAGGACCGTGCAGAACCTCGACATCAGCAGACTGGACGACGAGCTATCCGATCTGGTCCCGCCGGACGAATTGCGGGGAATCGCCGGACGAGGCCTGAGAGGAGAGCTTCTCTTCGCAGTCCCGTACCTCCTTAACGAGAATCCGAAACTGCTGGGATACTATCGCCTGCTGCTGGGCTTCAGCCAGAAGGCGTTCTACACCGCCGATTACGGCACGACAATGTTCAAGGCGATGGAAGAGCGCGGACTTGTACCCAGAGCGGCGACCGAGCGGCTCGCTGAGCTGTGCAAGGGGCTCATCACCGCTGCGGTCACCATGGTCCGCGGAATAGGAGTCGAACACGTATCGCGAAACCTCCTCGACGACCTGACACTTCTGACACTCGGTCCGCAGTTGCGCGGCGGGGCCAACGTGACGAAGGGCAAAGTCGGCATCAAGACCGTTTTCAAGGTGATTCACGATATTGTCGGACAATATGCCGTTTCAGCCGATCAAAGGAAGATCGAAATCACCAACGCAGCCGAGCGAAAGGTCCTGATCGAATTCGCTTCCGATCCCGACATCATCATCCGTGAACTGATGGCGCCGAACTCCTATCGAAACCTGATAGCCATTGAAGTCAAGGGTGGGACTGATTTTTCGAATATTCACAACCGCCTCGGCGAGGCGGAAAAGAGCCATCAGAAGGCGCGGCAGGCAGGGTTTGTTGAATGCTGGACGGTGACCAATGTGGACCGAATTGACCTCGGCATGGCGAGGAGGGAGTCACCCACGACAAACCGGTTCTATCGGATATCGCAGATCATGTCGGAAGAAGGTGAGGAGTTTGAGGACTTCCGCAACCGCATCATCTCGTCAACCGGCATCCCGACGCCGGGAATCAGAGAACGCTAAAAACACCGCTGCCTGATCGAGTTGGCCGATCGGTAGCTCCGCCGCAGCAACCACATTTATGCGCTGGCCCGAAGCACCGGGACCTCGATCTCTTCGACACGCCACGCCGCGTATTGGAGGGCCGCGTCGATGTCCGCGGCTTCGAGGTACGGGTACAGCTTGAGAATGTCTTCCTTCCCCGTGGCGCCGTTCCTTCCGGCGATTTCCGATCTTCCGCGCTGACAGGACAGCCTTCCAACTCCGACCACCCGCGACTACAATACCTGCCTCTGATGCCGATCGGAGATAACACGGCAACGGAGAAAACCGAGCAGGACAAGACCACGACAGGCGATCGCGAACCCATCAGCTTCAGGATGACACACGATGACCGAAACCCACGTCAGCGGCATCCTCCAGACAGTCGAAAGGCAAATCCACTTCCTCGTGCAGCGCCAGCACCGCGGCGGATGGGTCGGACTCTGGTTCCTGCCCGACGGCCGGGCCGAGGCCCAAATCGCCGGAGAGCCGATCCGCACCATCAAGATGAGCCACGGCACCTCGCCCTCGATCGCCCAGGTGATCCTGCGGGCCGGGCAGGCGTTCGGGCGAAACGAGTGGGTCGAGTCGGCGGGGCGGTTCGTGAGCGTGCTCCGCGACGCCGAGTGTCCCAACGGCGGCTGGCCGCTGTATGTCTGGATCGAGGACGACGGCCGCCTTCAGCCGATGCCGGCCTACTGGCAGCACGACGACGGCCCGCCGCGCGGCGTGATGAAAAACGGCTGCACCACCAACAGCGTGATGTTCCTGCTCTACTACGGCCTGACCCAAAACGACCGCGAGGCCCAGCGCCTGGCTAAGAAGGGAACCGCGTTTCTTCTCCAAGCCCAGGACGCCAACGCACTCGGCCTCTGGTGCAACACCTATCCGATCCTGCCGACCGACGACCCCTTCGGCAACTGCGAAGCCGGCCTCGCCGACGACTCAGCCACGCCGTCCGCCCTCTGGGTGCTCCGGGCCCTCCACGGCACAACCGGCAACGCGGACTATCTGGCCCGCCTGACCCGCGCCGCCCAGAAAGTGGCCCAGCTTTTTGACTTCAACGACAAGACCGCCGGGTGGGCCCGCTACTACGATAGGTCCGGCCGCGCGTGCGACGCCCGCGTCATCGAAAAGGCCACGAACATCGAGACGCGATCCGGAATCGAACTGGTCGTTGCCCTGATCGAGGCCCACCGCCTGATCGGCGATCCACGACTGCTCGAACCGTGCCGCCGCTGGTCAAGCTTCATGATCGACGCCATGACTTGCGACCAAACGCCCGGCTGGCACGAACACTACGACCGAACCACCGGCCAACCCGTCCACTTCGACGGCCGAAACGAAGACGGCGTCGGCACCGAAGTCTCCGGCAAAGCCGCCCTCGCCCTCCTCCAATTTGGTCTCCACGCCGGCGACGACCGTGCCGTCGACGCCGCGCGACGCTACGCCGATTTCCTGATCGACCGTTTCCCCTCCGCCGGCTGGTGGGCCACCGGCTACCACCGCCACAGCGGCCAACCCCTCAGCTACGACTGGCGAAACCATCAATGGACCGCCGCCCACGACGCGATGATCCACGCCACCCCCCTGGCCCTCCTGACCGAACTGGCCAAAACCACCAGCCAGCCGCGCTACCTCGACGCCGCCGCCCGCGCCGCCCAGCGCCTGGCCCAACTCCAACTCGACTGCGGCGGATGGGCCTTCACCTACCAGACCGACACCAACCAACCCGCCGGCGGCGTCTGGCAGCCCGGCCGAAAAGACCTCGCCCGCGACCCCGACGCCAAACACCCCTTCATGCACGTCTGCCAGTCCATCTACGCCAGCGAAAGCGGCATCGGCAACCAGATCATCGCCTGGGAACTCATGAACCTTGCCGACCTCCTGCAAGGCCGACCCGACATCCACCACTGGCAGACCACCTACGGCATGCCCGTCCCGTTCCTACTGAACCGGCACCGGCCAACCGCCAGCCCCGAACGCGACGCATAGGGCCTTTAATATTATAATTACTACATACTCCTAATTGTAATTTATCAAACTTGCATAATCCCACCAAATTCGCTATGTTTGGGATTTATAGACGTAGTTTTTCTGCTCAGTCGCGGTGGGTTGCCCAACTCCGTGCATCGAAGACCTTCAGATAGCCGGATTCCGGCTGGGCCGGCGGACGCGGACGCTCCAGAACCCGTGGCCGTGGGACGTCTCGGACCAAGGGAATCGGGAAATGAAACGACAAATGTGGAAGGGCTGGCGCCTCTGTATCATCTCGGTGCTCCTGGGACCAGCCGCTGCGCCGCTCCTGGCGGTCCCGGCCTGTCCCGCACCCATGGAAGTCCACCAGCCGGACGGAACGCCCGTCACCGTCTTTCTGCGGGGTGACGAACGGGCCCACTGGCACCAGGACGATCAGGGCTTTCCCGTCGTTCAGGAACGCCGCGGACGCGGCAAGGGCGCGAGCACCTGGTGGGTCTACGCCCAGCAGCACAACGGCATGTTCAAGCCGACCCCTCACGCCCTCGGCAGAACCAATCCCAAAGCCCTCGGCCTCAAACGCGTCAACCCCAAACCTCTGCGACGCGCCGCGGCCGCCGACGCCAACCTCCCGGTCCAAAGCGACTACGCCTCGCCTCCAGCCGCCTCAACCGGCGCCGCCATGGGCAACCTGGTGCTGCTGGTCAACTTCGCCGACCTCGCCGTCGAATACTCCCGCGAAGGCTACGAGGACCTCTTCAACCAGATCGGATACGCCGACGACGGCGCGGGAGGATCGGTGCGCGATTACTACCTGGAGGTCTCCTACGGCCAGCTCGACGTCGTCGCCACCGTCGTCGAGCCGGTCACCCTGGACAACGGCTACGCATGGTACGGCGGCAACGATACCTACGGCCGCGACCTTCGGCCCAGGGACATGATCGTCGAGGCCCTGGCCAAGCTGGATCAGCGGGGATTCGACTTCACCACCGTTGACCTGAATCGCGACAACAGGATTGACGGCCTGTGCGTCATCCACGCCGGAGGCGGCGAGGAATACTCCGGCAATAACCCCAACTACATCTGGTCGCACATGGGCAGCCTTCTGTCTGCTGCGGTCCATGACGGCGTGGCCATCAGCCGCTACCATACCGAACCCGCCCGGCGCGGATGGGATAACAACCCTTCGTCGCAGGGCATCACCCGAATCGGCGTCATCTGCCACGAACACGGCCATTTCCTCGGACTGCCCGACCTCTACGACTACGGCTACGACAGCCGAGGCGTCGGCGACTTCTGCATCATGGGCTACGGATGCTGGAACGGCGACTACGGCACCCATCCCGCCCACTTCAGCGCCTGGTGCAAGATGTCCCTGGGCTGGATGCCTCCCACGATCGTCACCTCGCCCGGACGCTTCTTCCTGGACGACGCCGCCGTCGCACCACAGATGTACCTGCTCCTGCCGCCCGGGCAGTTCGCCGAGTTCTTCCTCATCGAAAACCGCCACGGCGCCGGCTTCGACCAGTATCTGCCCGGATCGCAGCGGGGCATCCTGATCTGGCACATCGACACGACCCGCTACAGCAACGACGACCAGACCCGCTACAGGGTCGATCTCGAAGAGGCCTCCGGCGTCCAGCACGTCCAGCTCAACCAGAACGACGGCGACGACGCCGACTACTTCCGCGAAGGCAGCGCCGCCGAGTTCACCGAGACCACCACGCCGAACAACCTCAGCTACGGCGGCGTCCCGCTGGGCCTCAACATTGTCAACGTCGGACCCGCCGGGCCCACCATGAGCTTCGACGCCGTTCCTCCGCGCGTCACCATCTCCGGCCATGTGCGGACCTTCACCGGCGCCGCTGTGGCCAACGTCGAGCTCGCCGCGACCGATGGTCCGAGCACGACCACCGATCCCAACGGCTTCTACCAGCTCACCGTTCCCGGCGGGTGGTCCGGAACCGTCACCCCCAGCCGGGCCAATTGGACCTTCGAACCGGCTGAGCGATCCTTCAGCTTCATGCTCGCGGACGCCGCCGATCGGGACTTTGCCGGCTATCTGCCCGGCGACGCCGACGGCGACGCCACCGTCGGCTACGCCGATTTCCAGATCCTCTACGATCACTGGAGCCAGAGCGGCGACTGGGCCCAGGGCGATTTCGACGGCAACGGCGTCATCGGCTTCGGCGACTTCCAGATCCTGCTGGACCATTGGGGCCTCAACTAGCGCTCGATGCGCCGCCAGCGGAAGCCGCATTGCCGTTGTCGAATCCCCCTCGCCAGCGGTATAGTCTTCCAGACGCAGTGTCGCGGTTCGAGGAAATCCGATGAGCGAAAAAACCATCATCTACAACGACGACGGGTGGTCCACCTACATGCGGTCGCCTGCCCCGATGTCCGCCGACCGGATCGTCCGCCGGACCGTCGGACCCGTTGCCGGAACCGCCGTCCGCGTCTACCAGTTCTGCGCCCTCGGCGGCCACGCCGTCAACTACAACTCCACCTTCCTCCCGCGCGTCGGCGAGATGATGGACGCGATCGACACCATGCACGTCTGGCGCATGCGCGAAACCCTTCGGGCCCTCGAAGCCGAAGGCACCGACCCGCTGCACGTGGTCAGCCGGGCCTGCCGCCAACACGACATCGACTGCCAGTTCAGCCTGCGAATGAACGACGCCCACCATACCTACCGAAAGCGCGACGGCTCGTGGTACTTTCCCGAACTCCAGTCGCCCTGGCTCGACGAGCATCCCGAACTGCTCCTGGACAACCGCACCCTCGACTACGCCCAGCCGGCGGTCCACCAGTACCGCCAACGCCAGATCCGCGAAATCCTCGACCGCTACGAACACGTCGCCGGCATCGACCTGGACTTCACGCGATTCCAGCCCTGGTTCCGCCCGGGACATCAAGAGGCCGGCCGCCCCCTGATGACCCAACTGATCCGCGACCTGCGGGCGATCACCCGCCAGGCGGGACGAACCCTCAGCGCCCGCTTCGAATACGATCCGCACGCTGTGATCGCCAGCGGCCTCGACGTCGAAACGTGGCTCGACGAACGGCTGCTCGACCAGATCACCCTCGGCGTCACCGGCGACCACGCGCCCGACTCTCCAAGCCGCTGGTGGATCGACCGCGCCCACCGCGCCGGTTGCCGCGTCTTTCCCGGCATCGAAGGCCAACTGCACTGGATCGCAAGCTGCGGCACCGGCGGCGCCGGCCTGCATCCGGGCAACGGCGTCGAGGACGGATTCGGCCCGCCCTCGATGCCCTACATGCGGGCCGTCGCCGCCAACCACTACGCCGACGGGGCCGACGGCCTGAGCCTCTTTAACTTCACCTGCGCCGACGGGCCCTTCCCGCGAGAGACCTTCACCGAACTGGCCGAACCGTCCGCGATGGCCTTTGGCGACAAGCAGTACGTCGCCGCCGTCTGGCCGTCCGACCACCAGATCTACCAGAGCCACTGGACCAGCCGATTTCGACTCGCTCCGGACGAACCCCGCGCCGCCTACCCGCTTCGCATCGCCGACGACCTGCCCGAAGCGCAGCGCCGCGACCTGGCCCCCTCAGCCGTGCTGACGCTCGACCTGATGGGCCTCAACGCCATCGACGACGTCGAAATCCACGTCAACGACGTGCCGCTGGCCTGGAACGGCGACCTCTACAACCACTACGACCACGGCGGCTGGAACGACGTCGTCCGTTTCGACGCGCCCACCGCCGCCCTCCGCCAGGGCGAGAACGCCGTCACCATCCACCGCCTCAAGGACAACCCCGGTTTCTCCGGCAATATCGAGGTCCGCAAGTGCGTGCTGGAAATCCGCTACCGCCGCACGTTTTGCCCGGGAACGATCCAGCCGCCCGCCGGGTAAAAAATCGGACGACGCCGGGGTCGGGGTAGGTAAACCCCCCGGCGTCGTCTGTTGCCCTACGCCTTCAGCACCGGTCTTTAGAACCCATCCACCTCCGACGAAGTCTCCGCTGGCGCAAACGCCGACCGCCGGGAGACTCCGCTCTTGACCTTCGCCACGGCGTGGACCCGTTCGGAGGGCTCAGACGGGCTGGGGTGACCCGCATGGCCTCCGCGACTGGTATCTCCGATCACCCGCACGAGCGTCTCGACCACCTCGTTGAGCTGGCGAACCTGCGACGAGAGCGACTCGCACGCCGATGCCGTCTCCTCCGCGTTCGCCGCGTTCGACTGAGTTACGTGGTCCATCTGCGAAATGGCGGTGTTGATCTGCTCGATGCCCTGGGCCTGCTGATCGCTGGCCCCCGAAACCTGCCCGATAAGCTGTCCCACCTCGCCGACGCCCGTCACAATCTCCGAAAGGATGTCGCCGACCTCCTGCGAAACCATCACACCGTTCTCGGCGTTCTTCTGGGCTTCCTCGATCAGGCCCGCTGTGTTCCTGGCCGCCTCCGCCGACCGCTGGGCCAGGTTGCGCACCTCCTCAGCCACCACGGCAAAGCCCTTGCCCGCCTCGCCCGCCCGCGCGGCCTCCACCGCGGCGTTGAGCGCCAGCAGATTCGTCTGGAACGCGATCTCGTCGATCGTCTTGAGGATCTTGGCCGTCTGGTCGGACGAGGCCTTGATCTTATTGATCGCTTCGGACATTCGCGTCATGGCGTCCTTCGACTTGGCCGCCGCCGATCCCACCGTCTCAGCCGTCCCGTTGGCCTGCCTGGCGTTCTCGGCGTTCTTCCGGGTCATCGACGTCATCTCCTCCAGCGACGACGACGTCTCCTCCAGGCTCGACGCCTGCTCGCTGGCCCCTTCGGCGATCTGCTGGGTCGCCTGCGAAACCTGCTGCGACGCCGATCCCACCGAACTCGCCGTCTCCTTCAAACGCCCCACCGCTGCCCCGATCTGACGGGTCAGGTATCGCGCGACCAGGAACCAGACCAACAGGGCGCCGAACACCGCCGCGCCGCTGACCACAAGCTGAATGACCGTCCCCTGTTTGGCGAGCTGGCGCACCTGCTGCTCAGCCTTCTGAAACTCCTCCACGTACGAACCGACGCCGATCACCCAGTCCCACGGCGCAAAGTACATCACCCGCGCCACCTTCACCCGAGCCGTCGCGTCCCCGGCGTTCTTCCACGGATACCGCTGCTCCGCCACTTCGTTCGGACCCAGGTTCAACGCCTTCTTGCAGATCTCCTGGATAAACAGCACGCCGTCCGCGTCCTTGGCCTCCCAGATGTTCTCGCCGTCACGCTTGCCGTTCTGCGAAATCACGTAGTGGCCCTGGCTGTCCAGAATGTACACGTAGCCGGTCTCGCCCACCTTGGTGTTCATCACCGCCTGCCGCAGGCTCGTCACGCTCTCCTGCGGAACCCCCACGTACAGCGCGCCCACGACGTTGCCCGCCGCGTCCTTGATCGGCTCGTAGGCCGTGATATACCAGCCGTTGACCACGTACGTTCGGCCCTGGAAACTCTGACCCTTGAGGATCGCCTCCACCACCGGGTTGGCCTTGCCGCCGGGCTCGAGCTTCGGGATGAACGTCCCGATCGCCCGCGACCCGTCCTGCTTGCACACGTTGGTGCACACCCGAAGCAGGTCGCCCTCCTCGTTCATCCGCTGAAAAATCGTGCACGTCGCCCCCACCACCTCCATCACCTCATCGACGACCGGCGAAGCCGTCTTCGCCTCGGTGTTCTGCCCGAGCCACACGTCGCCCACCATCATCTTCGGCAACGAAACCGATTTCTCCGTCTTCGTGAACTGATCGATCGCCGTCCACGTCACCGTCTCCTCGGCGAATCGAACCGGCCCGGTCTGCGCCAGCACCCGCCGCGCCACGTTCAGGCTGTCGTTGATGCTCTGCTGCAGCAGCTCCTGCTGCGACGCGCACATGGCGTAGACGCCCTCCGCGATGTGGTCCAGGTCGGCATAGGCAAGCGTCTGACACTCCTCCACCGCCGCC
>JAAYCJ010000341.1 GCA_012729815.1 Phycisphaerae bacterium
GCACGAGTTTTGGAAAGGTCTATCGGTATGCTAACTAAACACTCTCGATGCGGCTTCCGGCGGAAGACAGGGGGGCGCAAAAAAATGCGTGGAAAGGGAACTCATCTCTCTCTCCACGCACTGAAGAAGATACTGACTGCCATTATTCTAGCAGATTTCCAGCGGCTGTCAAGGCAGTTTTTGCCGTTGCCCCGGCGTGTGGCCCTCGGGCCAAGGCGGTCGCAAGTGCTTTGGGGTCCGATGGTTACCGCAGGGTGTTGCATTCGCGGTTTTTTGCTGGAGATTTTTCTGGTTTTGTCACCGCACAGCGGCGGTTTTTGAGGGCCGTGGACGTCAGACGCTGCAGGCCGTTGTGAGCGCTTTCCGCCCGGACGTTGGACTGAGGGGTTCTCGTTGATTGATCGTGCCTTGGAGTCGGCATCAGTCATGGTCGGCTGTCAATCGCCCCGGGTCGCAGCCTCGGTAAGGAGGCATGTTGCAGAGGGCCTCTCGCTCGAGTGCCAGGGCATGATCCATCGCCGAGATGCCCCGGAGCTAAGAGAAGCCGTTGTGGCGGGCGTCGCCGACGTATCAGGGCAAATGCGTCTGGCTATCGCGGGTCGTGCGTGACATGACTTGCTCCTTCAACAGGTTGCCCGGGGCTGAGCCTTATCACCGTGCTGTAGAGCGGATCGATCCGCGTGTCGATCATCCAGGAGTTGCCGGCGTCTTCGACGGCGAGATGATGGTCCGGCGCAAGGGCGGTGTTCAGGTCGGCTGCGATGGGTTGTTGGGGCAGGAGGTGTTTAGCGATGCGGACGGCGGTTCGCACGGGTTCGGCACGCTTGTTGAAGACGTGGACGAGGATATCGCCATCGCGGGTGCGATAGGCGGTGGCGTCGGCGTTGACGGTGTCGGTCTGGACGGCGGGCACGAAGTTGCCGAGGCGGCAGAGGGTGTTTCGGCAGAAGTCGAGATAGCTGTCAGGCAGGTTGATGTCGTAGTCGTCCTGGGTCCAGGCTTTAGCGAAGATCACGAAGCGGCCTTGGCCGACGGGCAGGGCCGCGACGGCGGGTTCGCCGGTTTCCCATTGGGCGAGGGTTTCCAGTGCGTCGCCTTCGATTCTCCACTTTCGGCCGGGCAGGGCGGTGGGCGTGCCGTCGAGGATCATCCTGGTCTCGGTGGGCAGGTCGGCGAGGTTCAGGCCGAAGCGTTTGAGGAAAGCGTGGTCGTTGAGGATGTCGGTTTCGCCGCTGGCGACGAAGGTTCCGCCGGCGCGGACGTGGGCTTCGAGGCGGTCGGCGAAGTCGGAGCTCAGATAGCGGCTGATGTCGTCGATCACGAGTTTCGGCGCGTCGCGGTCGGTTTCGGGGAATCGATCGATCACGTAGCGGTCGGCGCTGAGGTTGCAGGCCCTCAGCGTGTTGGCCAGGCCGTAGTGGCTCATGATCGGCTGATGGGGATTGTCGGCGGTGAGCACCGAGCGGCCCTCTTGGCAGGAGGATTCGAAACTGAACGCCAGGCCGAACGGGTCGGGCAGATACTCGGCGTTGTAGATCAGGCGATAGTAGGGTTTGAGCCACGCGATGTTTTGCGAGCCGGGCCGGCCGCCGTACCACTGGCAATAGAGGGCGTCCCAGCACTGCATCATCATCATCCACTGGTAGGCGCGGACGTTGTGTTCGTAGGTGGGCGGGTTCTGGTTGCCCTCGTCGCCGTAGGGCAGATCGAAGGTGCGTTTGGCGGCCAGCCACTTGAAGAAGCTCAGGCCGTAGCGGTCGGAGGTCTCGTGGAAGGGCGAGGCCGGCGGGTAGTCGAGTCCGAGCCGGATGTAGCGGTCGAGACTGGAGCCGCCCATGCGGTGCCACTGGGCGTGCATGGCCGTGTTGAACGCCAGGTGTGTCTTGTTTCCGGCTTGGCGAATGGCCTGGACGACGGCCCGCTGGACGGCTGCGGTCTGCTCGTCGTGGCTGCGCAGGTAGTTGGAGAGGAGGAAGTCGGAGGTGTCGGCGAGGACGGTTTTGGGTGAGATGGCATTCAGATCGGCGAAGTCCATGCCCGTCTTCCGGTTGATCTCCTCGAGGGAGTACCGCTGGCTGAGGAACTGCCGGAAGGCCTCCATCTGATGATCGCCGCAGTAGAGCAGGCCTTTGGCGCCGGCCTGGTTTCGCAGGCCGTAGTTCGCGTTGATGCTGATGACGAAGGGGTATTGGGCGGCGAAGGCGGCCACGGCGCCGTAGTAGCGTGAGACGGCGTCGGTCCAGGCGGGGTCCGGGAGGTCCACGTGGCCGGCGTCTTCGGAGGCATGGCCGGTGCTGGTGGCTTTGGTGTACGAGATATTGTCCTTGAGCCAGGAAGGGATGCTGAAGTGGTTTCGGATTGAGACGGCCAGTCCTTGCTCGTGGATTTCCTCGAAGGCTTGTTGCCATCGGGTCCAGTCGAAGCTGTTCGGCTGCGGCTCGACCTGTTCCCATCCCATCTGGGTTTTAATGGCGTCGTAGCCGAGGCGTCGCATCCGTTCGAATTCGCTGCGCGATTCGAATCCGCCTCCGATCATGGAGAGATAGCACGGCTGATCGGTGTCGCGGGGCGCGGGCATGAGGCCGAGGAGGCTGCTTTGGGCGACGACGGGCGGGTGCGGCTTCGTGTCGTTGAGAGCAGAGCAGACGAAACGCACCGGGCCGGGCGGGACGTTCTTCAGGTCGGCGGGTTCGAGTTGGATGGCGGTTCGGCCGAACGGTCCGTGCCATGAAAGCGACGACTCGTCGCAGGCGACGCCGTTTGCGCCTTTGTTGAGAAGGATCTCGGTGTTTGGTGAGATTTCAGTGTCGGCGCGCCAGCTCATCACCTCGGCGCGGACGGTCTGGTCTTGCGTGAAGGTTGCCTCGTCGGGTTCGATCAGGCCGACGTAGGATTCCCGCGGCGACGCGAGGGTGACGCCGAGGACGGCGAAATCGGTCTGGTGCGGCGGAGCGGCGGCGATGATTCGGCGGATGGTCTTTTGCGGGTGCGGATTGGCGACCCGGGCGACGTAGACAGTGTTCCAGAAGACGCCGCGCGAGAGGCCCGGCTTGGGCAAGTAATGGGGTTTGGCCCAAGTAAAGCCGGGCGGCCCCCACCAGGTGTGGTCGGCCATGCCGCGGGCCAGCCACGCGGAGTCGTAGACCCCGCAGTTCCAGCGGAGGACGCAGAAGACCGGCTCGGTGGTGTCGTCATCGTAGACGATCAGGTAGGTGGCGAGCCACGGCTGATCGGACGGGATGCCCGGGCCGGCGCAGTGGGCGAAGTGGAGCAGGCCGGCCTGGCGGTTGACGGGCAGAGCGACCGAGGGCCGATCGTTGTTGACGACGGTGGGACTGATGCGGAATGGGACGCCGGCCAGTTCGATGGTTTGACCCGCAGTCAGGCGATCGCCGCCCCACCAGTCGTTTGAAGGGCCATCCCAACCGAGAAGCAGGCGGCCGTTGGATTCCTCGATGCTTGTCTCGAGCGTCGTGGCCGGTTCGAAGGGTTTGATCGGAGCCAGCGGCGAGCCGGTGAGCTTCAGATCGGCGACCGCGATTTCCTGATCGGTGGCGGGTTCGAAGCGGATGAAGAAGATGTTGTCAGCGGTCTGGTGGGGCAGGGGCCATTTGCGGTATTCGGCGTAGCGGCTGACGAACTGACTGAGTGAGACGCCACGGTTTTTGAGTTCGGGCGACTGGTCGGGCGACTGGTCCCAGAGGAGGGTCTCGCCGAGTTCGATGGTCTCAGCCGTGCCCAGTTGGACGGCTGAGAGTTTGATCGCGCCGTGCGATCGCCAGTGAAGGCCCATGCCGTGGGCGTTGAGCGGTCCGCGCATGGCGTAGATCGCGCGGCCGCCCGGTCGGACGGTCACCGTGCCGGTTTCGTCGGCTTGGCCGTTTTCGAGGCCGACGCGGTAGACGCCGCCGGTTTCATTTTCGTCGGCGAGGGTTCGGCTGTTGAGGTAGACCGGATAGAGGTGTTTGGGCACGGAGTGGGCGGCGGTCGTCTTGGGCGATCGGATCGTGATGCGGCTGATGGTATTCTTGGCGGAGAAGAAGGAGATGCTCGCGGCGGCCGGCGACTGGCCGACCTCGATGGGGCCGAGGACGGTGCGCCACGAGGGCTCGTCGGTGGTTTTGTATTCGAGCGTCAGTCGGCCGTTTTGTCGGACGGCCCGCATGGCGCCGGCGTTGGCGGTTTCCGCTGTGTCCTGACTGGTCTTCCGATCGCCGCAGGCAGTTTCGGCTGAGAGGATCTGCTCACCGGCGGCCCGCTGCTGGCGGGTCAGCTTGGCTGAGAAAGCACTGTCGAGGCCGCCGACGGTCATGGCGAAGCCGTTCCAGTGGTCGATCCGCGCGATTTCGAACGCGAACTCGAACTGGAAGTCGCCGCCGAGGTAATCGGCCGAAGCGATGCCGGCGTAGCGGTACTCCTCAGGATTGCCGAGGGAGGCGTCGAAGACGAAGCCGCCGTCGGTCTTTTCAAGAAGCGGGCTTTGTCCGCTGACGACCCAGGTGTCGACGGCGGGCGTCTGCCCGAGCGTCGGCGCTGCGGCGAGCAGGATACTCGACACGACGATTCCGGCGATCACGTGGAATTGCATCCGTTCCTCCTGTCAGTTGGCGTCAACGCTGCATACGGTCCGCGCGATTGGCGGCTTACCAGTTGATTCCCGATTCGTTGAGATCGGTGTGCGTAGCCGCGTGGCCGTCCAGAAACAGGACGTTGACCCGTCCGAGGTGGCGAAGCCGTATGTTGCCCGGGTCCAGGTAGATGAAGCCTCGCGGCGGTCCCCAGTTCAGCGGTGAGGCCATGACGGCGCCAGGGACGAAGTCGAAGAGATAGATACTGGTCGAGGGCGCCTCTTCCCGGACTTCGTAGAACAGGAACGGATCAGACTGGCTTCGCCAGGAATGAGCCAACAAATGATTGATCGCATAGCAGAACGTTGACTCCAACACCGGACAGCGGTTGATCTCCCACCAGTACTCGATTCCCCGGTGGTTGCGGCAGTAGTCCTGGAATTCGAGATACCAGTTGCTGTAACCGGGGTAGTTGGTCCACGTAAGCGGGTGCCAGCCGTCGTGGTCCTCAGCGTAGAAGTGTTCGACCATGTAGATCTGCTTGAGATTCGAGAGGCAGAGCATCTTGTGGCCCTGAGCCCTTGCCGACTGGAGAGCGGGCAGAAGAATGGCGACGAGCACGGCGATGATCGCCACGACGACCAGGAGTTCGATGAGGGTGAAACACCGGCGTTTCGACGTGTTTGACGTAGCGGTTCTTGTCTTCATGGTCTTTTCCGGCGCTAACGAATCATGTGCGTGCGAGTGGTTTTCTTTCACGCGCTCTCCCGGACGATCAGTTTCGTCGGAAGGACGATCTGGTCTGTCTTGATGCTCCCGGAATCGATCATTTCAAGCAGCATCTCAACGCCGCGGACGGCAAGTTGCCGGCGGTCGGTGGCGATGGAGGTCAGCGGCAGATGGCCGTAGGCGCCCATGTCGGTGCCGTCCATGCCGACCACGGCGACGTCGTCGGGGATGTGGCGTCCGGCCTGGCGGAGGCCGCGAATGACGCCCGCGGCGAGGTAATCGGAATAGACGATCACGGCCTGCGGCGGATTCTCCTCCTGCCCGATCCGAAGGCCGAGCTGACGGGCGTCCTCGATGTGGACCGAGCAATCGTACGCGATGGGCTCGATCCGATGGGCGCGGCAGGCCGCCAGGTAGCCGAGGTGTTTAAGGTAGGTTGACTTGTCGACGTCGGCCTGGCCGACGAAGGCTGCGCGTCGGCGCTGCCGCGAGGTCAGATGGGCAATCGCCTCGAGCATGCCGCTGCTCCAGTCCACGCGAATGTTGGGCAGGACCGGGTCCTCGCGTTCGGTGAGCACCACGGGGAAGTTGTGACGCACCATGTACTCATATTGGCGGGTTCCCGGGGCGAGGGCGCCGGTGCACATGAGGATGCCGTCCACCCCGCGCTGGAGGAGCAGATCGACGCATTCGAGTTCCTTGTCGGCGTCCCATTCGGTGACGGAGATCAGCAGGTGGTAGCCGCGCTCGGAGGCTTCGCGCAGGGCGATGGAGGCCAGTTCGGAAAAGTGGGGGGTGTGGACGTCGCCGATGACCAAGCCGAGCGACCAGGTTCGGCCCTCAGCAAGGGCCTTGGCGGGAAACGACGGCCGGTAGTTCAGTTCGCGGGCGGCAGAGAGGACCCTTTCGCGGGTCCGCTGGGAGATTCGCACGGGCGAGGCCTTGCCGTTGAGGACGAGGGAGACGGTGGCCTTGGTGACCCCGACTCTGGCGGCGATGTCGCTGATCGTAACGGCCACGGGCGTTTCTCCCGGTGGTAACGGTTGATGAAAACGTTGACCGATCTA
>JAAYCJ010000342.1 GCA_012729815.1 Phycisphaerae bacterium
CGGACGCTTCGGGACTCCGGCATCGAGTACGGCGGGTGGCTGGCCAACTATCGGGTGCCCGCGGTCTTCTCGCGGTTTCGGTTGACCGTGCACGTGCCGCGGCGGCCATACGCCCGCTCGCTGCCGGGCATTCCGACGATCCGGCCGTTCGAGGCCCTGGCCTGCGGCATTCCGCTGGTCTGCGCGCCGTGGCGGGACAGCGAAGGCCTCTTCGATGCGCCGCGCGACATGCTGTTCGCCCGCGACGGCGAGGAGATGGCGAGGACCATCAAGGCCGTGCTCGACAGCTCCGACCGGGCCCGCGAGCTTCGCGCCGCCGGCCGGCAAACCATCCTCCGCCGCCACACGTGCGCCCATCGGGTCGATGAGTTGCTGGCGGTGGGTCTGGAACTGGGTCTGACCGCCGGCGCCGCCACGGCGGAACCCGCGTTGTTCAGAGGGAGAGGAGCATCATGAAGGGGTTGCATATCGCGTTTTTCGGATCGAGCCTCGTCTCGGCCTACTGGAACGGGGCCGCCACGTACTACCGCGGCATCATCCGGTCGCTCCACGAGCGCGGCCATCGCGTGACCTTCTACGAATCGGATATCTACGACCGTCAGAAGCACCGCGACATTCCCGACCCGGAGTGGGCTCGCGTGGTGGTTTATCCAGCCCACGACGAGGCGGCCATTCGCCGGATTCTGGACGAGGCCAAGGGGGCTGATATCGTGGTCAAGGCCAGCGGCGTGGGGGCTAATGACGAGTTCCTGGAGGAGGCCGTGCTCGATCTGCGGCGGCTCCGCAACCTGATCGTCTTCTGGGACGTCGACGCCCCGGCCACGCTCGACCGGGTCCGTAACAACGTCAACGACCCGTTCCTCAAGCTGATCCCGCGCTACGACATGATTTTGACCTACGGCGGCGGCGATCCGGTGGTCAGGGCGTACACCCAGCTCGGGGCCCGCGAGTGCATCCCGGTCTACAACGCCCTCGATCCGTCGACGCACCATCCGGTCCGGCCGGACCAGCGGTTCAAAGCGGACCTGGCGTTCTGCGGCAACCGCCTGCCCGACCGCGAGAGCCGCGTGGAGAAGTTCTTTTTCGAAGCCGCCGCCCACTCACCCGCCGACAGCTTCCTGCTCGGCGGCAACGGCTGGGACGACAAGCCGATGAGCCGCAACGTCGAGTACCTCGGCCACGTCTACACCCGCGACCACAACGCGTTCAACTCGACGCCCAAGTGCGTGCTGAACATCAGCCGCGAGAGCATGGCGCGGTACGGCTTTTCCCCGGCCACCCGCATCTTCGAAGCGGCTGGGGCCGGAGCGTGTCTGATCACCGATTACTGGGACGGCATCGAGCAATTCCTCGAACCCGAGCAGGAAGTCCTGGTCGCCCACGACGGCGATCAGGTCGCCGAACACCTGCACCGCCTCTCGCCCGCGCGGGCCCGTCAGATCGGGCAGGCCGCCCGGCAGCGGGTTCTGGCGGAGCACACCTACGCCCATCGGGCTGAGAAAGTGGAAGGGATATTCGAGGGGACTGAAGTTGACCGCTGACCGCGCGTGTCTGGACATCGTCATCGCCGGGTTGTCCATCACCTCGTCGTGGGGCAACGGCCACGCCACCACGTATCGCAGCCTGGTTCGCGAACTGATCCGTCTGGGTCATCGCGTGCTGTTTCTGGAGCGCGACGCGCCGTGGTACGCCGCGAACCGCGACCTGCCCAAGCCGCCGTACGGGCGAACCGCGCTGTATCGCGATCTGGCTGAGTTGAAGGATCGTTTCGCCGCCGAGGTCCGCGACGCCGATTGCGTGGTGGTCGGATCGTACGTGCCGGAGGGCGTCCAGGTCGGCCGGTGGGTCACCAGGACGGCCGGCGGGTTGACCGCATTTTACGATATCGACACGCCGATCACGCTGGCCAAACTGGAGGATCGCGACTACGAGTACCTGCACCCGGACCTGATCGCCCGCTACGGGCTGTACCTCTCGTTTACCGGCGGGCCCACGCTCGAGCTCATCGAGAAACGCTACGGTTCGCCCGCGGCCCGGCCGCTGTACTGCTCGGTCGATCCGGAGCTTTACTATCCGCAGGCCGCCGAACCGGCGTGGCATATGGGCTACATGGGCACCTACAGCGCCGACCGCCAGCCGCCGCTGGAACGCATGATGCTTCAGGCGGCGCGGCGGTGGCCGCAAGGGCAGTTCGTCGTGGCCGGACCGCAGTATCCCAAGACGATCAACTGGCCGGCCAACGTCGAGCGGATCGAGCACCTGCCGCCCGCCGGCCATCGGGAGTTCTACAACCGCCAGTCGTTCACCCTCAACGTCACGCGGCAGCGCATGGTCCGCGCCGGCTATTCGCCCAGCGTGCGGCTCTTCGAGGCCGCCGCCTGCGGCACGCCGATTATCAGCGATTCGTGGCCCGGGTTCGAGACGATTCTCGAACCCGGCCGCGAGGTGCTGATCTCCCGCAACGCCGATGAGACGCTGGCGTATCTGCGCGACATGCCCGAGTCGGACCGCCGCCTGATCGGCCAGAACGCCCGCCGGCGAATTCTGCAGAGTCACACCGCGGCCCGCCGGGCGGCGCAGTTCGAACGGTATATCATGGAACTTACGGCATAGCGATATTGCGGAGGGAGCGATATGACGACGTTCACCAATACAACCGAGCCGTTCAAGGAGATCCATAGCCAGGTTGAAGCCCTTGGGCCCTGGTTCCACAATCTGCACCTGCCGGACGGCACACAGACCGCTCCACAGAGCCCTTTCGGCGATTTCCCCGCGTGCAAGTGGGCGGAGGTCGGTCCGCATCTGCCGCACGACCTTTCGGAATGGACGGTCCTCGATATCGGCTGCAACGCCGGGTACTACAGTTTTGAGTTGGCGAAGCGCGGGGCTTGCGTGACCGCGATCGACTTCGATCCGCACTACCTGGCTCAGGCGCGTTGGGCCTGCCGCCAATTCGGTTTGGAGGACAGGATCGAGTTTAAACAGATGCAGGTCTACGACCTGGCCCATGCCCCGGAGAGCTATGACCTGATCCTGTTTCTCGGCGTGTTCTATCACCTGCGCCACCCGCTGCTCGCCCTCGACATCGTCGCCCAGCGGGTCAACCGCCTGCTGGTCTTTCAAACCCTCACCATGCCGGGGTTGGAGGTCTACACCAACACCGACAACTGGCCGATCGAGCACCGCGACCCGATGACCGAACCGGGTTGGCCGAAGATGGCGTTCATCGAGCACCGCCTGGCCGGCGATCCGACCAACTGGTGGGCGCCCAACCACGCCTGCTGCGAAGCCATGCTCCGCTCGAGCGGCCTGACCGTGATCGCCCGGCCCGGCCACGAGATCTACCTCTGCAAACCCGCCGACGACTACCGCCGCGATGAGTCCAACCCGACGCTGATCGAGCTTCTTTCGGCGACGGGACAGTCGAAGCGGCCGGCTTGGCCGGGATCGCCGTAGAGGTGGGCACATCACGCGGCACGTGCCTGCACGGCGGCCGGCCACACCGAAAAACCACAGCCGAGAAAAAAGCCTTGCAATACCTACCAATGCTATGTATAGTGGTGCAAGGTAAAGGAGGTGTCGGCATGGTCTCGAAGGAGTTGGTGGCCGCGTCGGGCGCGCCGCTGATATTGTCCATCTTGTCGCGGGGCGAGAGCTACGGCTACGCGATCATCCAGGAGGTCCGCGGGCTGTCGGGCGGACGGATGCAGTGGACGGACGGGATGCTCTACCCGGTGCTGCATCGCCTGGAGGAGCAGGGGCTGATCCGGTCGCGCTGGGGCATCTCGGAGACCGGGCGGAAGCGCCGGTACTACCGCCTCCGCAGCGAGGGCGGACGGGCGTTAAAGGACATGATGAATCAGTGGCAAGTGGTGTTCTCCACGTTAATGAAAGCGAGCGAGGGCGAACCATGTGCAACCTGAACGATCGTATTTGTCGGTGGCGAAGCGCATTGGCGGCGGGCGGTTCGTGCAGCGGGCAGGACCTCGACGAGCTCGAGTCGCACCTGCGCGAGCAGATCGGCCGGCTCGTCGAGACGGACCTGGCCGAGGATGAGGCGTTTCTGGTCGCGCGCCATCGGCTTGGCGATCCGGCGTCGCTGAGCGAGGAATTCGCCAAGGTGAACGCCGGAGCGGTGTGGCGGTCGCGGGTGTTCTGGATGGCGGGAGGATTCCTGGCGATCGAAATGATCTCGCAATTTGCTGGCCTGCTCTCCCGCGTTTGCGCGCTGGCGGGGCTGCACGCCGGACTGAGCCCTGAGACATCCGGTTGGTTCAGCGCGGGAGGTCGGGTTCTGGCCCTGGCGTTTGCATTCGGCGCAGCCTGGGCGGTGCTAAGCGGCAAGACGCTGAAGCTCCGGCGGCGCTTGAGCGAGCTGACGTCGGGAGCTTCGCTGAAAGCCCGGCTGATCCTGCTGGTCCCAGCCGTGCTGATCATCGTGTTCGGCGCGGGCACGATGCTCACGGCGATGGCATCCAACCGTTTGCTCAGGCCGGAGGATCTTGGAGATGTGTACATGAAGCAAGCATACTTCCACTCAGCCTGGTCGGTGCTGCTGCCGCTGGCGATGGCGGTTCTGATGGTGGTGCTGTCGCGACGGAAGATCGAGACGGCTGAAGCATGAACCGCAGCCGTGGGCCCGCCATTTCCGGTCTGCTGGACCGGTGCGACGGCTATGGGCTGTGGCACTCGCGTTGCCGCAGCAGGGTGATGCCGGCTGGTGGGAGGGACAGGGTGGCGAGTGCGGCTGGGGCGGCGAGGCAGGCGAATCCCGATCCGTCCGGCGTTGGCGGGACCGTGGCGAGGAACACGTCGTCGGGAACGGAATCGATGCCCGTATTGTCTTTGATGACGTGGCCAAGGCGGCGGTTTTCGAGGAATTGCCGGTCGGCTTCGGTGAACGCCGGATCGTTGGCGTACCAGAAACGATCGCCGTCGCGCAGAGCCTCGAACTGGCGCTTCACGACGGCCAAGATCCGTTCGCCGACAAGGGCCTTGGGCCAAGCCAACCCATGCCGGCTGTGATCACCGGAAACATCAAGTAAGCCAGTCCGATGTCTTTGCGTAATCGATAAGGCTCATCTTCATCGGCCCGCTCATGAACATCAGCAGATCGAGACCGATGCTGATCGCCAGCCATGACAGACCGAGCGCGAGTCCCCGGATCGGCGATGCGACCGCCGCCGGCCTGACCGCGGCGAAGACCACCGCCGTGACAGAGAGAACGACCGGCATGATCGATTCGAACAGGAGCCGGTCGCCGGCGCGGACGCCCGACAGGGTCACCGCAATCGCGAAGGGGGCCAGCCAGACGCCCACACCGGAGACGATCATCCATTTCCAGTTCTTCATCACGTTCCCTTTCCATCGACGGTCGGCGCCGCATGTGACAGCTCATCCAGGCGCGTCCACGCCCGCTCCTCCCGGTCGGCCACGTCCATCAGCAGACCGGCCGCCTCGGCCAGGTCGCAGCCGACCTTGTCGGGATCCGACGACTGCTTGAATCGGCGCGCCACGTCCTCCCATACGTCGCCGATCCGCCGCATCTGGTCGCCGACGGCCGCGAGGCCGCTCTCGCCGGTGATCGTAGCCGCCTCGGACAGAAAACGCCCGTACATGTACCGAAACAACCCGACACCGGTCCCTCCCGTCGCGTCGATGAAGATCGAGGCGTTGAAGCAGGCGTACCGCAGTTCGTCATCGCCCAGCGTCTTGGGCCACCGGCGCACAGCCGCTGACGCCTTGCGAATGCCTTTGACCCCCAGATTGGAGATCGGCGGCTGCAGCATGCCGCCGACCGTTTTCCGAATGGCCTGCCATGTCTGGGCGGCCGTCGGCGATCGTTTCGCGGAGAAATCGAACGCAAACAACGCATGCTTCGGAGGAAAGGGTTTGTGTGTGGAACCGCGGGCCTGAGCGAGGTCGTTCAGGCTCACCGGATGAAGCGACTCGTCGCGATCGGCCACGAGGACCTGTCCGGCGTCTCGGTCAATTCCCGCCACGACAACGACGTGGCCGCCGAAATGGTAATCCTCGGGAAGGTCGAAATAGGGCAGAAATCCCATGTCAACCTGGATCATAGCCGGCCCGTGCGACAGCGCTTCCAGCAGCACCTTCTCCGCCTTGCCGGCGCTGCCCGTCGTGAGGCAGTCGACGCGTACGCCCGTCCGCCGGCCGGCGGTCGCAGCCAGCCCCTCCTCTCCCGGCCGGCCCGTGTTCGCCCGTCCGCCCAGAAACGGCGGCATGCCCTTCATGTGCCAGTAAATAAAGCCGACCCCCTCACCAAGCCCCAGCAGGAGATCCTCGCTGACGGGATGGCGGTGGAAATCATAGATGTGCCGCATCGATCCGGTGACGCAGTGATCGGTTTTGAATTGCCGAAATCCGTCAAACGGTTTGAGCATGGGATTCTCCCGCTGTTCTCTGCGAAAGCCGCCTCATCAGTTTCCTGACCCACGACAACTCCGCCCGCGTCATGGTCAGGCTCAGATCGAACAGGTGTTCGACGTGCCACGGCGTTCGATGGTCGGCCCGCGCAGCCCGGCGGCTGGTCCGGATGCGGGCCTCCCGTTCTTCGAGACCGCGGCAATAGCGCGAGAGCGCCGCGATCGCCTCGGCCGGCGGCAGTCCGGGCAGATTGGCCAGCCCCACCAGCAGAGGGGTGGTTCGTCGGACCGGCGTCGAGATCGCCTCGAGCGTGCCTGCGCGCCACGCCGCCATGCCTCGTTCAGTGGCTCGATAGACCCGCCGCGGCGGCCCGGCTGTCTCCTGATCCTCCATTTCGCTAACCACGCAGCCCTTCGCTTCCAGCTTCTTGAGGATGTAGTAGATCGACGAGAAGCCGATCTCCGCCCAGTCGCGCATGCCCCGCTCCTCGATGACCTGCTCGATCTCGTAGCCGTGCCGCGGCGATTGGACGATCAGACTCAAAATGGCCAGGTCCGCTGTGGTCATGCCGTCTATTCTAGTTATAGGATAGCTGCGGTCAAGTGGAAATCCGCCGACCTGGAAAAGGGGACATTCTACTTTTTGCTCCGAGCCGACGAAACCGGGAAGGTGAAAGAAGACGGGAAAAAGTAGAATGTCCCCTTTTCCTATGTCGATGAGTTCAGTTGATGGACCGGGTTCTGATGGTGGAAAGGCAGGCTGAGATGCGGATGCGAGAAGCGTTGTTGTGTGGCGTGTGTTGTTGGGCGGCGGGTGTCGTTCTCTGCGGCTGTGCTCAGACGGGCCGGCACGAGACGCTCTACCAGGTATCGACGCTGGCGGCGTTGATGGATGGGCGGTACGACGGCTTGACGACGGTGGCCGACCTGCGGACCCGCGGCGATCTGGGTATCGGCTGCTTTCACGCTCTCGATGGCGAGATGATCCTGCTGGACGGGCGGTGTTTCCGTGTTTCCGCCGACGGCCAGGTCCGCCAAGCCGGTCCGCGGGACACGATGCCTTTCGCGGCGGTGACGTTTTTCGAGGCCGAGAAGGGCTGGCCCCTTGCCGCCGGGTGGACCTTCGAGCAGTGCCGCAACGAGTTGGACAGCCGCTTGCCGACGGCCAATCTTCCCTACGCCATTCGTATTACCGGGCGATTCGCCTACGTCAAGACCCGTAGCGTGCCGAGACAGGCCAAGCCGTATCCGCCGCTGGTGAAGGTGGCGGAGCATCAGCCGACGTTCGAGTTCCGCGACGTCGAGGGCGTCATGGTGGGCTTCCGCCTGCCCGAGTACCTTTCCGGCGTGAACATGGCCGGCTATCACCTGCACTTTCTGACGGCCGATCGGACCGGCGGCGGCCACGTGCTGGACTTTACAGCCGAAGACGCCCGGATCGAGATCGACGACTGCTCGCGGTTCGATCTGGTTCTGCCGACGGATGAAGCGTTTGGCAAAGCCGACCTGTCGAAGGCCAACCGCGACGTGGAAACAGTCGAGAGGTGACCACCGGCACACGGCCAGCGGCTGGGTGTCGCCCCGATTCTATAGAGGGTCAGGGTTCGCGACCCACGGCCCCATGTCCTCGGGCTGCCAGACCAAAGGGGTGTTGTTCACCGACCGCACCGTCACCGTCTTGCGCTCCACCTTCTCCACATGCCAGTCCGTGAACAACAGATTGGTGGCGAGATTGTGTCGGTAATTCACATCGTCGTTCTGAAGGCGCCAACGGCCCTTCAGTGAGACCGTCGTTCCCCCGACGTCGCCGTCGAACAGCAGCACCGTCTGGTCGAGACGGGTCAGCGTATTCAGTTGCCGATACGGACGGTAGTATTCGCCGGGCACCGTCTCCGCCAGCTTGCTGTTCATCCGGTAGCTCTCTTCGCAGTTCGGATCGGTCTTGGCCACCGTCGGACAGATCTTGACGTTCTCCAACCCCTCCTGGCTGCCGGATCCCGTCCAGTTGATGGCGTCGTACCAGCAGATACGGCCGAGCAACTCGTCGCCGCGGTCCTCGTACGGCAGGAAGTTCGAATGGTCCTCCGCGTAGATCGTCATCATGGCCGCCCACTCCGCCAGGTTGCTCTGACAGACCACCGCGCGGGCGTTTTCGCGGGCGCTGGACAAGGTGGGAACCAGCAGCCCGACCAGCAGCGCGATGATCGCGATGACCACCAGAAGTTCGACGAGGGTGAAGGCCGCCGATCGCCGATCCGGATTCTGTATTCTCCGTGCCACCTTATCCTCCTGCTGAAACCGCCTGACCCACAAGCAGACAGAAGCGCCGGAACCGTCCTCGTCGGCTGCCCGGTCGAAGAACTCGCAAACGTCCCTTTTTGGACTCCGACGCCACGTCACCATAGCAAATCCATTTGTCATTATAAACTATCTGCCGACAGAATCAACCTCCGCTCCATCGCGAGAGGATCGCAAGCCGCTCCCCTCATCGCCGCAGCGTCGCCCGCAGCCGCAGCGGGCTCAGGATCAGGTCCAGTCCGTCGCGGATGTCCCGCACCACCACGTCCGCCACCCCCAGCAATTCGCCCGCTGCGCCCTCCGGACCGATCACCGCGACGCCCAGACCGGCCGCCCGCAGCGCGGGAACATCGTTCCGCCCGTTGCCGATCGCTGCGACGTGCTCGGCCCCGAACGTCTTGATAGCCGCCGCTTTGTCCCTGCCGTTTCGAATGATGCGCATTTCGACCGAAAGCCCCTCCAGACTCCCCGCCGCCTTGCCGAGCGTGTCCGCGGTCAACACGGTGATCGGCATCCGCCGGCTGATCTTCCTCAGCCGCGCCGCCACGCCCGGCAGCAGCCGGCCGTCCTTCGACAGCGTGCCCGTGAAATCCAGCACCAGCCGCTTGAGCACCAGCGGCGGCTCGCCCGGCAATTCGACCACGACCGGATCAGTTGAACTCACAGTCAAACCCTCGCCACGAGACGCGCAGCGGCTTCATTGGCACCGTCGAGGTAAATATAGACCCCGCCGACGGGATTCGCCACGGGTTTTCGAATCGGCAAAGACTGGACCGCGCCCCGGCGTTCATCTATCATGTTGCTCCGGCTGCCGATGATGCCGACGGGTTGTCGGCAATTTCATCGGCCTTACGCAAGACTGTTTCGACGAAGGAGCGAACTATGGACGGGTTTCCCATCGGCTTCTGGAACTACGCCCTGGCCAACCGGCCGGAGGCCATGCGGGTGCGGGACTGGGTTGACGCCGGCATGACCCTGGCCAGCAGCCCGACGTTTGACCCCGCCCGCGACGACAAGGCGGCGTTCATCGAGATGCTCGACCGCTGCGCCGAGGCGGGCGTCCGCGTAATCGTCTGGGACGAACGGTCCCTGTGGCCGGCGTTCAAGAATGGAGAAGACGCCTATCGCGCTGGGTTCGCCGAGGCCTTGGCCGATTTCGGTTCGCACCCAGCGGTGCTCGGCTTCAAGGTCCTCGACGAGCCGCAAGCCGCCCAGTTTGACAGCGCCTGCCGCATCTGCCGCATCCACAAGGAGATGGCCCCGCGCCTCTCGCCATTCGTCAACCTGGTCCCGTGGCTGGAAGGGATCGAGGGCTGGACCGGCCGGGCGGATTGGCCGGCGTATCTCGATGAGTTCGTCGACGCCGCCTGCCCCGACATGCTCAGCTTCGACGTCTACTCGCAGATGAACCCGGGCACGGAGGGCTGGGACATGTATTTCAGGAATCTCCGTGACTACCGCGCCGCCGCCGATCGGCACAAGATACCGCTGTGGGTCACGCTGTTGTCGGTCGGGCACTTCCGCTACCGCTGCCCGCGCGAAGACGATCTTCGCTGGCAGCTCAACACCGCAGCGGCCCACGGGGCCAACGGCGTGATGTGGTTCTTCTTCTACATGCGCCAGCCGCACGACAACTTCCGCGTCGCGCCGATCGACGAGCACTGGGAGCGGACCGAGACGTTCGAATGGCTCAGCCGGGTCAACCGCACCTTCCTCAAAGGCCCGGCCGAGACGCTGGCCAAGCTGACCCTGCGGCACGTCGCCCACGTCGGCCGCGCCTGGGGCGGCTGGCCGCTGTTCGACGGGCAAGACGGCCGCGTGAGCCAGGCCAAATCGCTGCACGGCACCGACCTGATCGTCTCGCAGTTCACCGATGCGCAGGGCGCCGACTACGTCGCGGTGGTCAACAACAGCCAGACCGACAGCACCGAGGCCCAGATCCGCTTTCGCGCCCGCCGTCCGAGGGTATGGCACGTCGGCTGGCTCGGCCAGCAGACTCCGCTCCACGAAAACGTCGCCGAGCGCTGGATGCTCGGCGTCGACTACATGGTCGTCCGCCACTGGCTCGCCCCGGGCCAGATGGAACTGTTCAAGGTGGCCGACGGAGAGAATTGACCTGCACTGCGAGCATGAATGCAGACCTTCTGCGAGAAGCGGAGCGGCCTACGCCTTCCGCTCCATGAGCGTGCCGAAGCGTTTGCCGATGGCCAGCGCCGGGTCCAGCGGGACCTCGACGGGCCGGCAATTCGCGGGAATGACGATCGCGGGTTTGGGCGCGATGGTCTTGCCCGCAAACTGCGGCAGCCACGGCCGCTGGGCTTCGAGCATCTCGGCGCACATGGTCCGGATCTGATCGAGCGTGCAGACCGCCGAGGCCAGCGGGTCGAGGGCCACCGCGTGAACGACGGCCTCCGGCTCGCCTTCGAGGGCGGCCAGGGCGGCGAGGGTCTGAACGTTGACGTTGGTCTGGCACGCCGCGGCGCACTGCGGCGGAAGCTCGCCGACGAAGCTCGGATGCAGGCCGGTGTTGTCGGCGAAGGTGGGAACCTCGACGCAGCAGCCGGGAGGAAGGTTCGAGATGTAGCCGTCATTCCGCACGTTGCCCATGAAGCGGAACGGACGCCCGGTCACGACGGCCTCCATGATGTACGAACAGTACTCGACGCTTCGCGACCGGATCGCGGTCGACTCGAACTTCAGCGGATCGACCGCGGCGTACTTCTCGGCGATGGCCTTGCTCCAGTGGTAGTAGGCCCCGGTTTCGCCGCCGAACGCCGGCTCGTCGCAGTAGCGGGCCAGGGCGGCTTGGGTCTTGCGGAACCACGGCACGTACTCGCTGAGGTGGCCGGTGCTCTCGGTCATGAAGTAGCCGAAGTGGCGAAAGACCTCGCCGCGGACCTTCTCGTTCTTGTAGTACTCGGGCCTCTCGAATCGCTCGCGGAGAATCGGGTACAGGTCGCGGCCGTTGTGCTCGAGCGTGAGGAACCAATCCATGTGGTTGATGCCGCCGCAGGTGTAGACGATCTCCTCCTTGGAAATGTCGCAGTAGCGGGCGATCAGGTCGAGCGTGGTCTGGACGCCGTGGCAGAGCCCGACGACGCTCACCGGGCTCGCCTTGCCGAGGGCCAGGCAGTTCGCGGCCATCGGGTTGGCGTACTGAAGCATGATCGCGCGCGGCTTGGCCCGCTGCTCCATGGCGGCGGCGATATCGACCAAAGCGGGAATGGTGCGCAGGCCGCGGAAGACGCCGCCCGGGCCAAGGGAGTCGCCGATGCACTGATCGACGCCGTACTTGAGCGGAATCTGGTAGTCGAAGC
Organism: Phycisphaerae bacterium; assembly: GCA_012729815.1. Classification (NCBI taxonomy): domain Bacteria; kingdom Pseudomonadati; phylum Planctomycetota; class Phycisphaerae; species Phycisphaerae bacterium. The sequence continues at coordinate 12,002 of JAAYCJ010000342.1, forward strand.
CGAACGCCTCGACGCCGCCGACCTGAATCATGACGACGACGAAGTCGGCGTCCGTGACCGCCTCATGCAGGTCGAGCGTGGCCCGGACCGTGCCGGGCAGCTTGTTGTCCTTGAGCATCCGGCCGACGAACGCCTCCATCCGCCGCAGCTTGGGTTCGGTGCGACTCATCAGAACCAGCTCGCTGTCCGCCAGAGCGGGCGTGGCGAGGATGTCGCTGACGAGGGTCTTGCAGAAAACGATGCTGCCGGCGCCGATCATCGCGATTTTTGCGCTCATTGTGATACTCCTGTAATTGTCACGTTGATCCTGTACGCCGCTGCGGACTATGGCGTTTTGTATACGGCTGTGAAGCAGTACTCTCCGGAACCGACATCGAACGTGATCCGGTCGGGCTCCTCTGTTCCCTTATTCACTCCAGCGGTTCCCGGCTGGAAGCGGCGATCGGCCCACACGCGATGGCCGCCTTCGGAAATGACGACGGATTGGCTTCCCAACAGGGGAACGCCGACTCTCGCCCGGCAATTGGCGGGAATGGACACGTTGAGGGTCAGACCCTCCTCGTCCTTTCGCCAGCAGGACGAGATCATCCCTCGAACCGTCTTGATCGACGCCCTCGCCCATTCCAGGTCGCCCAGGACATGCGGGCGGATGTGAATGGTCTGGAAGCCCGGGGCGATCGTTCGCGGGCCAAAGAATCCCGGCCCCTGTATCCCAGCCAGATGGCTGTAGAAGAATTCCTCAATCACGGCGAACATCATCATGCTGTCGGTCCGCCAGCGCGGGTTGGCCGGCTGAAACCGGCCCCACGACTCCCAGATGGTCGTGGCGCCTTCCTTGACCATGTATCCCCAGCCGGGATAGCTGTCCGTC
>JAAYCJ010000343.1 GCA_012729815.1 Phycisphaerae bacterium
GCCGACTCATAATCGGCTGGTCGTTGGTTCGAGTCCAACCGGGCCCATTGACCTCTTGCCGTAGTGGGGAGACGGATCAGTGGGGCTCAGGGCTGAACCAGGACATCGGCGGTGCAAAAAGCTGCTGGGTGACGTGTGGATGGATTTGAGGGTGGAGTTGGGGTCTGATGGGGGTATAACGGGGGGCAGGGAATAGGAAAAAAGCAGTGTGCGCCAGGGGGTGCGGTATAGTGACAATTATGTTGCCCGATGGTGTGGTCGGGCTGAATCATCTGGTGAGTTTTGGATGAATTCGCATTTAGGGATTAATGCATCTTCGTCTCATACGGCGAATGATGTCGACACAGGAAAAACAAATGACAGTTGAGTTACATATCGACCCCACGGGACAGGATGACAACCCCGGATCCCGGACCCTGCCCTTGGCCACACTAAGGGGTGCTCGCGAACGCCTGCGGGGCGCGAAGCGCGACGGGGTTCTGCCTCCCGACGGCGCGGTCGTCGTCCTGCACGCGGGCATTTACCGGCTCGACGAGCCCTTCGTGCTGAACGAGGAAGACAGCGGCACCGCCCATGGACCCATTGTGTACCATGCCGGCGCCGGCGAAACCGTCCGCCTTATCGGGGGGCGTCGCCTCGAGGCGATCACGTTTACGAGGGTGACGGACCCGGCCATCCTGTCGCGGCTTCCACCCGCCGCCAGTGAACAGGTCGTTCAGGCAGACCTGCGGGCCCAGGGCGTCACCGATTTCGGCCGTTTTGCCTCGCGCGGGTTCAATCGAGAGACCAGCCCGGCCCATCTGGAGCTGTTCTTCAATGACCGGCCCATGACCGTCGCCCAGTGGCCCAACGCCGGCCAGTTCGCCACCATTACCGGCTACACCAAGTCCAAAACCGACGACGAATGGGGATTGGATACGGGCGACATCACAGGCGGCTTCATGTACGAGGGCGACCGGCCGCGATACTGGGCTCCCAGCGACGATATTTGGGTCCACGGCTACTGGGCCTACGACTGGGCCAATTCCTACGAGCACGTGCGCCGCTTGGATTCCGTCGCAGGCGTCGTGGAAACCCACGAGCCATTCGGGAATATCAGCTTCCGGAAACAGCAGCGGTTTTACTTCCTGAACGTTCTTGAGGAACTGGATCAACCAGGCGAGTACTACGTTGATCGCACCACCGGCATTCTCTATTTCTGGCCGCCAGAACCGCTGGCCGGCGCGGAGACAGTGATTTCGGAGCTGACGGAGCCGCTCGTGTCACTCCAGGACGTGAGCTACGTCGAATTCCGAGGGCTGACGCTGGAAGCGGGCCGCGGCTGTGGAATCCAGGCCACCGGCGGCAACGGGCTGCTCATCGCGGGTTGCGTCCTCCGCAACCTGGGCACATGGGCGGTGGCGATCACCGGCGGCACGCAACACGTCGTCGCCGGCTGCGACATCTACGGCACCGGCGATGGCGGCGTTTCCTTCAACGGCGGCGACCGCAAGACCCTGATCCCTTGCCAGCACGCGGCTATCAACAACCACATCCATCACTACGCGCGCTGGAGCCGCTGTTACGTCGCCGGCATCAACGCCAGCGGCGTTGGAATGCGACTCGCCAATAATCTCATTCACGACGCTCCGCACAATGCCATCCTTTTCGCGGGCAACGAGTTCCTGATCGAGAACAACGAGATCTACCGGGTCTGCCTCGAAACTGGCGACGCTGGCGCCATTTACACCGGAAGGGACTACAGCTTCCGCGGCAACACCATCCGTCGCAACTTTATCCATCACATGGGAGGCGTCGGGATGGGGAGCATGGCCATCTACATGGACGACTGCGTCAGCGGAACCCATATCGCGGAGAACATTTTGCAGGAGTGCATGTACGGCATTATGCTCGGGGGCGGCCGGGATTTCCTGGTCGAAAACAACATCTTCGTGAACTGTTGGCCGGCAGTGGCGCCCGACGCCCGCGGTATCGACCCCAATCCCGTTTGGCAGAACATGGTCAACGAAACCATGCGCACCAGGCTGGAAGCGATGCGGTATCATGAGCCGCCCTACAGCGAGCGCTATCCCGAGATTGCGGGCATCGACCGTCACTACGCTGCCGGCAAAGGCGTGCCCCCGGAGAACAACCGCGTGGAGCGCAACATCTGTTGTGGCGGCACCTGGATCAAGTCCAACGCCCCCGCCAACGTCACGACGGTTGCGCTCAAAGATAATCTCGTCAGTGCCGACCCTGGATTTACGGATCCCGATTTTGGTGTTTTCAGTCTGTGCTCCGACTCTCCTGCCTGGGCGCTGGGGTTTAAACCCATACGGTTGGATGGGATCGGCCTGATCCGGGACCGCTACCGTGCACAGCTTCCGCCCCGCGTGCGCGCCGCGCTCCGTCTGCTGACGCCCGCTCTCGTCGCCGGACAACCGGGACGGGTGCGTCTGCTGCTGCGCAACGACGAGGACACCGTCGCCCGCGGCACGGCGGTTGCGGAGTACGCCGGTGTCGCGGGCGTTGCGCGGGTGGAGTTTGTTCTCCAGCCGGGTGAGATTTGCGCCCACGAGTTCACGGTGATCGCCACAGCCGGAGCGCAGGCGGTTCTGGTCAGCTCGCCCGACAATTGGCTGCATCCGGCCAAACTCAACATGTACCTGGCCGAGGGCGACGCCTCGATATCGTCGTCGTGGAAGGTCTTCGCGCCGTTGACCAGGGAGTCGCCGCCGCCGTCGAGGGACGAACTGCTGCGTGTTCCGGAAAGGCTGATCGTGGACGGCAGTGAGATCGCGGCGGTCGTCGTCAATGCGAAGAACGGGAAGCTCGACCTGGCCCCACTACTGGGGGGTACGGCCGTCGGAAGGACGGCCTGGGCGTACATTCCGTTCAAAGTCAAGACGGGCGGGAAGACCACGCTCGGTTTCGGGGCGGACTGGTGGTTGCAGGCGTGGGTGGACGCCGAGCCGGTTTGCGACACGATGGCGACGGGCAATGGTTCGCTACCGCCTTCTGCTGCGGACCACGTGGTGACGATCGATCTGGCGCCCGGCGAGCACCGTATCGTCGTCCGCTTCGTCAGCGGCAGCATGGGATCGCTCCTCGCTGTCGGCGGGCCGGAGGATATCCGCCGGCAGTGGGAGGCGCGTTGACCAGCGGCGGGGCGCGCCATACCATTCACGGTGCCTATCCGTTCCGCCAAGTACATCCTCCAGGGATTCGGCAAGGCAAGAGTGCGGGGACGTCCCGAAGTCTTAATATTCTACCCCTGGTCTTGCCGCGACGCGGGCCAAATTCCTAATACAATCCTAACAATGCTCTTGCCTGACCCTGTGATACAATACCGGTAA
>JAAYCJ010000344.1 GCA_012729815.1 Phycisphaerae bacterium
AGCCGAGTTGCCCTTCGCTGAACCTCTGGGGCAGAGGCGCCGTCGAGTTGGAGGGCGATCGCAGCCGGCGCCACCACAACAGCGACAATGTCATGTTCGGCGACCTCCACGTCAAGTGGATGGATAGTCTGATCTACCCGTGCTACGCCGGCGAATATCGATGGGAATAACGTGGGTACATCCTCCGGACGCACCACTCCCTCTTGATAGGCAGACTCAACAATGAGCACCCGCTGCAATCCCGCAGGGCGCGTCCTCCGGGCGCACCAGCCTCTGGCGAGCATGCTGTTGTCTTTCCTTTTGACCGCAGCCGCGACCGCGGCCGAGGTTCAGACGGTGGAAGCGGCGGCCTACGCCCATCCGTTCGAGCCGTCGTTTTCCGATTCGGTGAAGAATTGGAGCGACGAGAAGTACGATTTATTCTGCGGCAAGCGTCCGGCGGTGTATCTGAACGGCTGGTGGAAGCTGATCAAGCTTCGCGACACGCAGGAGAATCCAGCCGACGACTACGGTACACAAAATGGTTTTGCCGAGCGCGGTTTCGACGATGGCGAGTGGGTGAGTGTCTTTGTTCCGTGGAACTGGAACGCCGGCGACGAGTTTCGCGGGGTCGGCTGGTATCGGCGGACGTTCACCGTTCCGGCTGAGCATCGCGGGCGGCGGTTGGTCTTGCGATTCAGCCACGTGCTCGACGAGGCGACGGTGTTCATTAACGGCCGACAAATCGGCAGGCACAAGATGGCCTACTACAGCGAGGACCGCGCCGCGTATGGCGCGTTCGCGTTCGATATCACCGAGGCCGTCGAACTCGGCGCGGAGAACACGATCGCCGTTCGCGCGTATCACAATCCAGCCGGGCGCTGGCACGGCGGAATATGGCAGCCGGTCCAGATCGACGTGATGCCGCGGTTGTTCACCGAGGGGATTGTCGTCACGCCGCGGCCCGCGGAGAAGAAGCTCGATCTTCGCTGTCGATTCGACAACGGAACCGGCGCGGAACATACGGTCGATCTGGCGGTGGAGTTGAGCGGCTGGGAGTCGTACCGCTATCAGTCGCCCGATCCGATTGCACCATGCGAGATCGCATTGGGCAGGACAACGATTCCGGCAGGGATCGGCGAACAGTCGTTCACCATCGACGTTCCGAATCCCGTCGAATGGACTTACGAGCGTCCCAACCTCTATCACGTCAAGCTGGTCGGCGGCGGCGAGACGATCGGTCAGACGCGGTTCGGATACCGCCAGTTCACGTGCGACGGCACGACCATTCGCCTCAACGGCAAGAAGCTCTGGATTCCAGGCGAGCAGCTTGAACACGGCGGTTACGCCAAGCGGTGCGACCTGTGGCCGTTCAACCAGGACCTGAACCGCGAAGAGGGCGGTTACGGTGGGAGTTCGTTCACTAACGCGTCGATCAACCTGACCGAATGGTTCGAGCGTCACAGGAACGTCAATTTGCTTTTGATCCGGGCGCACTCGGACTGCTGGACGGAACCGATGTTCGACGTGGCCGACGAGCTCGGCGTGCTGGTCTATCCGGAACTGCCGCACGTGGAGAACCAAACCATTCCACACGATCGGGGCGGCGGCTCGGTCTTTGATAGGTTCGTCAAGAACGGGCAGCTTCCCGATGACGTGAAGGGTCAGTATGCCCGCCGGATTTACGCCCATTGGAACCATCCGTCGATCTGGGCGTTCAGCCTCGGCAACGAGCTTTACGGGAGCCAGTTCAGCGAGTACCTCTGCGCCGCCTACGACTACCTGAAGCACGAGGTCGGCATTCCCGTGCCGCTGACGCAGTCGGGCCGGTACTACGCCCAGCGGTCCGACGATCCGTTCACGGCGAAGGTCGATTTCTTCGACGACCATTTCTATTCGACGTGGGAGGCGCTGTGGAGCGACATCGAGACGCGGAGCGCCCATCTTGGCGCGTACATTCACGGGAAGCTGGACCGGCCGTGGTACAACGGCGAGTGTTTCGGTCTTTTCCGTTGCGAGCACTGGGAGTATTTCTTCAAGTCGCTCAAGCCGGGCCTGCCGGAGATTCCGCGAAAGGAATACGTCGCGTTGTGTCTGCGCGAAGGCTTCAGCGGGCAGAACGCGTACTACTGGCCGCGGGTCAAGGACAACCTGCGGCTCTACGGCATTCGCGGGTTTCTGCGGGAGAAGGACGCCGGCAATCCGCTGCGGGCCGAGTACTACAAGCGGATGGTCGAGTGCCAGCGGCGGTACAATGAGCACGTGGTCGGTTTCGCCACGCATCGTGTCAATCCGACGCGGGCGGAGTGCATGGACGCGTTCGGGCTGGCGATGCGGCGGATCAACAGCCCGCTGTACGCGTGCGCGGATGCGTATTTTTGGCATCATCCGATGGCGGGCGAGGCGTGGTCCACGCGGGTTTACACCTTCAATGACACGCTGAGCGACGCGGCCGATCTTGGGACCGAGGTGTGCGTGCTGGACCCGCAGGGAAAGAGTATTTTCAGTCGTTTGCTGAGCTACGAGAAGATCGGTCAGGGCGAAAAGAGGATCGAGCCGGTGGCTTGGACGATTCCCGGCGACGCGGCGACCGGTCGGTACACGCTGCGTCTGACGCTGTTTCACGAAGGCGAAAAGCTGCTCGACAACGATTACGATCTCTACATCCTCGGGCCGGATGCGCAGCGGGCGGCCATCGACACCGGTGGGCGCAAGGTGGGTTTGTACGTCAAGCCTTCCGATCCGCTCTTTGCCGGCACGCACTACGACAGCGCGGCGACACGCGAGCTTTTCGATCGCCTCCAGATCGCCTATGAGCCGATCGCCGATTTCGATCACCTCGACCGCTACGAGATTCTCGTGATCGGGTTCAACAGCTTCTCGCCGGAGCTGCGCGGCGCGGGCGATGCGATCCGCCGATGGATCGAGGCGGGCGGCAAGCTGCTGTGCCTGGAGCAGACGGATTATATCGGCGTGTTGCCGTTCGCGCGGCAATATCAGCTCGTCGAGACGCGCTCGGCCAATCCCGACCTGATCGTGCCGGAGCATCCGATTTTCGAGGGTCTTGAAAACGTCGAGTGGGACACCTGGGATCGCGAGGATCCCAATCAGCCGTTCACCAGCGACTCGCCGGTGATCGTCCACAAGCACCTGGCGCCGCTGTCCGAGTCCGTGCTGGCCACCAGCGCCTACGGCGGGCGGTTCGGCATGACCGTCGCCGAGGTGCGGATCGGCGAGGGCGTCGCACTGTTCTCGCAGGCGGAGGCGGTCCGGCGCTACGGTCGCGACGCGGCGGCGACGCGCTATCTGGAGAACCTGCTGGGCTATGCGCTGGAGACGACGTGGGACGAGGCGCTGACGCCGAACTACGCGATTCCCCCGATCGCGGGCCCGGAGATCGCCGACTGCCGGATCGATCCGATCGACGCCGATCGGGCGGTGTTTGTCGATCTGCGGGCGGCGGCCAATCGCGGCTTTGCCGACGATAAGGGTCGCGACGGGGAGGGCGGATGGTTCGACGAAGGCAAGGCCCAGGACCTGCGGCTGTTGCCGACCGGCGATCAGACGTTTGAGGGCGTTTCGTTCCGGATCATCGATCCGAACGCCAACGACGGCCGCGGCTGCGTCGTGCTGCACTCGGAGGGCAACGTGCGGTATCCCAAGGGCAATCGGCCCGAGGCGGTCGAGCTTGCGGTGGGTCAGAAGGTTTCGCGCATGGTGTTCCTGG
>JAAYCJ010000345.1 GCA_012729815.1 Phycisphaerae bacterium
ACGCATCTCCGGCGCGTCCGGACCCAAAATCAGCGTGTTCTCCGGAAACGAATGCTGCGGTGCCTCAGCCGAGGCCGCGCCCGCGGCCAACAGACAAAACAACACCGGGAATACATGTCGCGATTGGGTCATCGGTCGCTCCTTTGGGCGTTCTGTGCCTACGTGCAGAGTGTACGGATTGACATGCGAGGGCGCGCAATCGCCATCGCACTTACCACCACCGTACGTCGCTGTTGGTGGGCTCGTCGTCGCGGTAGAGAGGCCCCCAGCCGCGGTCGGCGATCCACCGGACGTTACCCGCGATGTAGAGGAAATTCGCCCCGTTGCTGTGGTCCTGGCTCAAATAGTCCTGTCGCCACGTCTCAGCGTCCATCCGCCAGTCGCCGCCCGACAGCCAGCTCTGCTCGGGACAGGTCGCCCCGTCACGCCACCAGTTGCAGAACAGCAGCACCCGAACCGTATCGTCGTTCGTACCGCGATTACGCCGGCCGTTGCGCCCGTGCCAACCGTCGTTCCACACCGTGCTGTTGTGAATCGACCACGAAAACGAATACCCGCACCACCGCTCGCCGCTGGCATAGTCGTTGTTTTCCGTCCATTTCCAGTCCCGCACGTGCTCCGGACAATAGAAAACGCGATAGACCGCGCCGCGAGATGTCACCGACTGGTCCTTGATCTGGAACATCCGGTTGATCTGGTGGCCCCAAGACTCATTGTAAGTCCATCGCTGTCCATAGTACGCCGCCGGCAACCAATCCTCATAGATGTCCATATAGAGCTGGAATCCCAGTCCCAATTGTCTGAGGTTCGACTGGCACTCCACCGTTCGCGCCTGCTTGCGAGCCTGCTGCATCGCCGGCAGCAATAGTGCCACCAACACCGCGATAATCGCCACCACCACCAGCAACTCAATCAAAGTGAATCCGCGAATGTCCCTCGTCGCGCCGATCTTCATGCCGATTCCCTCACAATCAGTTTCGTCGCAAGGTTCACCCGCCGCCCCGGCGGCTCCTTCCTATCGATCATCGCCAGCACCATCTCCACAGCACTGCGGATGATCCCTCGACCGTCCTGCGCGATCGTCGTCAGCGACGGACAGCAATACGCGCCCGCCTCCGTCCCGTCAATGCCGATCACCGCCACCTCCTCCGGCACCGCCACGCCCTCATCCCGCAGCCCGCGCAAAAAACCCATCGCCCCGTGATCGCACGAATAGATCACCGCGGTAGGGCGGTCGCCCCGGCGGGCAAACTCCAAGCCACACTGTCGCGAATGCTCCGGCACGCTGCGGCCCACCAGAACCTCCGGCTCCATCCCATGCCTCCGGCACGCCGCACAAAAGGCCGCAAGTTTGCCGTCAACCTCCGGATTGACCGAACGCGAACGAAAATACCCGACTCGCCGGTGCCCCTTACCGGCCAGCAGCGAAATCGCCTCGTCCATCCCCGGCTCCCAATCCGACACCACCGACGAGAGCCCCTCAATCTGGTCCGAAATCGTCACCAGCGGATACCGCTCCGCCAGCAGATGATCGTAAAGCGGCTCGCCCGGCCCCAACGCCGACCCAAAGAAAATCACCCCGTCCACCCCCCGTCCCATAAGGGTTTGCAGACAATCCAGGTCGTTCTCCCCCGTCCGCCACGGCGTCACCGAAATCAGCAGGTGATACCCCCGATCCTCGACCTCCCGAAGCGCCATATCCGCCAGCTCGTTGTAGTGCGGCGAAACGATCTGACCGCACTGAAACCCGATCGTGTTCGTCCGACCCGTCACCAAGGCCTTCGCCGAAAACGACGGCCGGTAGTTCAACTGCCGCGCCACCGACAAAACCCGCTGACGAGTCTCCTCCGATATCCGTATCCCCGATCGCTTGCGATTCAAAACGTACGAAACCGTCGTCTTCGTCACCCCCACACGACGGGCAATGTCCGAAAGCGTTGCTGCCATCGACAAATGCTCCTAACTGCCTGAAACTACCAGTCTTATGTCCATTTACGGCGGCATTTATCGCTACACGTTTACCGTTGAACGCCCCCATCGTACCAGACCCGCCTCGCTCTGTCAATAGGGGGTAGTCCCGGAAGAACAGGGGCAAAATCGCACCGCCCGGACCCGATGCGGCAAACCCTTACCGCCGATGCGGCTGCTTGCCCGACTGCCATGCCTCGACGATCCCACGCCCCGACGGCCACTGAAATGCCAGGCACACCATCGTCATCAACCACCACGGCAGCAGAAGGGCGGCATCCCCGCCCAGCAGGATCACCACCAGCATGAACATCCCGGTCCCCTCAGCCAGCGCCGCCCCGATCACCCGAAACGAAAACACCTTCACTGCCGCCGCCGATGCGCTCTCCTGGCCGCCCACCATCCGCCGCTCCAACGACCGCAGCACCACCCCGCCCACGATCGGCGCCGCCACCGAAACCGCCGCCATCATCTCGAGCATCCGCAGCGCCACAGCCTCCGACGCCAGCGGCCCCAGCGAAAGTGCGATGAT
>JAAYCJ010000346.1 GCA_012729815.1 Phycisphaerae bacterium
CAATCAACGGCGGCGGAGCCTGAATCGACGACGGCACGTTGTACTCCGGCATCGCCTCAAACTCGATCGTCCCGTACAACCCCTGGAACCCCTTGATGTACCCGACCACCACGTGGTGGTAACTGACGATATTCCCTTCAACCCCGCGATCCACGCAGTGATCCGCCATGATCGCCAGCCACCGGTCCGCGTGGCCGAGCGCCGCATCGCCCAACGCCTGAAACTGCTGCCGCTGCTCAGCCGTCATACTACCCCGATCGACCGTCCTCAGATACCGCGCCATCCGGATCATCTCCGTCACGCACCGGTGATGCGAAACCGCCGCCAACAGCACCGCCCGTAAAAACCGCATGCTCCGCAATCCCGCCGTTCGACCGCTCTGGCCGATCAGCCGGTCCAGAAGCGCGATCGCCCGCTGCGTCGTCTCGATCCGCCGGTCGTTCGTGTGCTCGTCCAGATCTGGATCCGAAAGGATCACCATCTCCTTCTTCGCGTCAATCTCCCACCAGCACGCCAGATAGCAGAACCCGCACAAACAGTTCAGCTCGTCCACCTCCTCCATCACCTTCAGGAACTCATCGAGCAGCCCCTCGTCCGTCACGCCCCAGTACGGCCCAACCACCCGCGGCCCGAACGCCTCCGGCCGAAGCCCGCCGTAACTCGCCTGACCCGCGAACAGCAGACTCAACTCATTCTCCGCGTTCCGCCAGTGATTGAAAAGCACCCCGCGCGACGGCTCAGCCGCGGCAAAGTCAATGTTCTCCGCCAGCCCCGTCCGCGGAAACTGCGGCGTGTACATGAACCCGTCCAACTCAACCCACGAGTACAGCCGAAACCGTGACCGGTCCTCCACCGTCAGCTTCATGCTGTCCACCCGCGCCTGCACCGTATGCGCCCCATGACCCGGCAGCCACGCCAGCCCGTACTCCGCCGGAACCGCCGCCGTCAACACCCGCGCGCACGCCTCCGAAATCCCCGCCATCCCGTTGTACAACGCCACCGTCAACTGCTTGCCCGCCAACCGAGGCGACAGAACCGCCGACCCCTTCGCCTGCCGGAACGCTTCCAACGCCACGTCGATGCACTCCAGCACCTGCAAAAAACCCTCCTTCTCGTACGCCGACGCGCCCTCCGTCAACTTCAGCACATCGTCGATGGCCTTCCCTGACCACTCCGGCAGCAACCGCCCCAAAAACGCCCGACAGTCGCCCTCCCAATCAACCGAACTCAGTGTCGTGTTCTCCGGCGAGATCAACTCAAAGTCATCCGCCTCCCCATACAACGCCGTCATCTGGTTCAACATCTCCAGCGTCGCCTTGATCCACAACGACCGGTCCTGCGATGGCGCGTTCGGAAAATAGTCCTTTATGTTGCTCGCGGCAATGTCGGTCGAAACGGCCACATACATGCCGTATCCCTTCGCCTCGCGGATCAATTCGCCCAGAAAACGATACGCAAAACTCCTTGCCTCCTTCGTGCCGTACTGCCGCTCCACCTCCGGCGGACAAAACGATCCCTCATTCCGCACCACCGCCCTCAGCCGCGCCTCCTCCGGCGCCGGATGATACTCCGAGTAAAAAAACGTGTAATCGTGAATCCGACCCTTCCGCTCCGAAAACGAATCCCCCGCCTCCGGCATCTCCAGATGATACCAGCCGCACGCCAGATACATGTGAAACGTCAACGCGTTAAACCGCATCCGCGCCAGGTTGCGGATGTACTCCTTCGCCTCCCAAAGCGGATACGACGAAATGTCCATCGGAAAGTTGATGTGCTGCCGAATCCCCCGCCGCTTCAAATACGCCTTGTACACCCGCGAAAACGCCGCCAATTCCTTGATCGGCCGCTCCGGAACCACCGGCCCGTTCACCGTGAACAAAAACCCCAGCTCCTCCAGATAGCTGTACACCCCGGCCAGCACATCCGCCGCCGACGCCCCGCGCACCGCGATCCGCCCAGGCTCCGCCTCCACCAAAACCTCGCCCGCCGCCAGCGCGGAATCCACCGCCATTTCGACCGACAGTTCCTCCCAACACCCGCCATACACCGGCCGAAGAAGATCCGACAATTCCTTCCTCGCCACAGCCGAAATCGAATCCCGCATAAAGACTCCTCTTTCCTTGTCCGTCAAGAATATGGTTGTCCCGACAAATCCAAAGCCGCCATATTCTGCACGACCGCGCCGCCTCCCGCAAGACAAACCGCACAAAACCCGTCCGCCTCCCCTCCAGAAATCCCCGCAACCGCAGGAAGGGACCTCCAAAACCAAACCATAAATCGAGAATCCCGCACCAACCAAACCTGCTCATTCGCCCGCCTCGCCAAGCTCCCGCGCCGCCGACCGGATAACCCGAACCCCCGACCGCGCCAACAGCAGAACCAAACCCACCGCCACCACAATATCCGGCCAACCCGACCCGGTCGCCCAAACCGCCCCAGCCGCAACGAACACCGACACGTTGGCCGCAATGTCGTTCCGCGAACACTCCCAGACCGAACTCATGTTCACGTCCTCACGCCGGTGCCGCCACAACAGGTACAGGCACACCGAATTCGCCGCCAACGCCACAAGGCTGAACGCACCCATCACTTCAAAAATCGGGGTGGTCGGAACGAAAACCTTGTGGACGATCTGAACCGCGACGGCGCAAGCAGCCAAAAGAATGAGCCCGCCCTTGAACGCCGCCACCTTCGCCTTGGCCGCAACGCTCCGCGAAACCACGTACAAACTCAAACCGTACGTCAAAGCGTCGCCCAGGTTGTCCAGACTGTCCGCCAGCAACGCGCTCGAACCGCTGTATACCGCAGCCGCCACAATCACCGCGAACATCAACGCGTTGATCCCCAGCACGATCCGCAGCGTCCCTCGCTGCCTCTCCCACAGCACCTCCAACGCACTATCATCTTCGCAACAACGACCCATCCCCAAACCCCCTCATCGTCCCAGCCGTACGGGCAGGCCTTGCGCCTGCCCCACTCCCAACTCCCGCAACCGCCAAAAAACGGACCTTGTTCCCGGACCCCCTGACCCCCTGACCACCTGAACCCCAACCCGCAAAACCTCAATTCGCCAAAAGCCCCTTCCGATGACTCACCCCAAGCACCTTCCGGCACGCCGGACAGCAATACACCAGCCGCTTGCTGAACATCGACGACGAAAGCACCCGCGCGATCAGCCTCTCCAACTCCGCACCGCAATGCGGACACACCGGATCAAAATCATCCCGCTCCTCAACCAAAAGACCGCCCATAACGCCTCCTTTCAAGTACGGGCAGGCCTTGTGCCTGCCCTGCCTCGTAGGGCGGCCGCCCGCCGCAATCCCAAAGCCCCACAACCGCCACCGACCGCAGCCTGCTCGCCCAATGTAGGTCCGTCGCCCTCGGCGGACTCTTCTCCTCTCCGCCAACCGCCACATCAAACATCCGTCTGCCTCCGACGGCCGTCCCTCCCAACGACCCACAACCTCCCCATTCGTGCCATCCTCGCAAACGTCATTATTATGTGTCATTCCCGCGCAGGGGGAATCCAGCTCCGTACGGCAAGTCATGACCCGCGACTTCACTCATGCGTCCCCGTAGTCCTTTATTCCTGTGGAATTGGCCGACGAAACGGGGACGGCACATCCTCGCCTTCGTACGATCTGCAGATGCGACCGTGGCCACCACCCGCGTAGCTCCATTCAAATGTAACGTACTGAAGGAAGTGGCCGGATAATGACCTGCCAACTGGGTTGTAGTAGCCGCTACCGTGGGCGATTGCGCGCATATCCGCGCGACCATCCGTGGGAACGGAAGGATTTTGCCTGCACTGCGCAGCAACCTCGTAGTCCACCGCAAGACGATCTTCCTTGGCCACTCGGAACGCTGTAATATCAGCCTTCAGAGTACTTCCAACCAAAAACCCGTGTCGTGCCGCCTCCATCTGAAGTGATTTCTCAACAAACGGCAGAATCAATTCGCGAAGGCACGCATGATCAACAGCCGGAACATCGTGAGTCATCTTCTTGAGACATGCAGCTAGGTCACAGTAAACGCCTACGCGTACACCTCGTCCGCTGCAATCCTCTTGCAGGTTCTTTGCCAACCCCTTTGACGGGTCGTTGGGATCAGCCAAGAAACCGCGGTCTTTCGTCACCAAGTGCACACAGTACTCAGATGAAAGTGAAAGCACGGCCTGCCAGATAGCGGAGTCTTTGAACTCCTGTCTGTGCTCGCCATTGGGAGGAACCTTTGCGTTGACCATCTCTAGGGCCGCCTTGGCGTGGTCAAGCGTGAAAGGCACGCGTTTGAGAATCGGGTCTAGTTCGCGAAGTCGGTCAGCAACCTTCTCCTTCAAAGCCCCGTCATCCGGGATTGAGACATCAAAAGGCGAATCGGCTAACGTATTGATTATCCTGGACCACTTCCCAAGTGGTTCGGCGGCCTCATTCCTAAGTTCTAAAACTTGCCGTATCAGTTCCCCTTCCACGACTTCAGGAAGCCCGATGAAGCCTTTCGCCCTGCCAAGGGCATAGACGAGAGACTTTCCTATCGGCGTCTTTAGCAACAGGTGTGATCGCCAGATGCTGGTGTCGATAACCACGCAATGCGTTCTTCCGCTATTGCCCACGTCAGCACCTATCGCTCGTTGCTCAAACCGACTGCACATGCTGCAAATGGCTAACGTCTCGTGTGTCACTCAAGACCGGGGTCATCAGCACTCTCCAGCTTCCTATCGCCACCGACCAGTCCCGAAAAAACCCGCGACCGTCAGCGAGCGGGGCCTTCCGAACCAAATCATAAATCCGAAATCAGCAATCAGCAATGCCGCCCACCCCTACTGGGCGTCCTTCGCCTCATACCGCTGCACCAACCCCCGAGTCGTCACAAACTCGACATTCGAGAGCGCCTCAAGATCATCCAACAACCCCGTAAAACTCCCCCAATAATCATACGTCGTCGTATCCCCCGTAACCCACCCCGTAAAAATAACCACCAGCGGAATCTTGCTCTGCTGGCACTCGGCCACCGCCGCCGCCAGCATCTCCGAAAACTGCGAAGCCGAATACCCCTGCGTCACCGCCGCCGACACGTCCCAAACCACCTGCCGCTCAGCGTCGTACTCCACCGTCGAAACCGGAACCGCGGTAAACTCATACCCCGGCATCGCGTACGGCTCAGCGTCCGCCTCATGACCCTCCGCGTAAATCAGCCCCGCCGCAAAACCGCTGTCGTACTCGAAATACATCTCGTCCAGCAAACTGTACGTCGAAGCGTCCTGGCTGAACCCCTGCGGCCGAAAACCGTACACCGGATGGCCCAGCCCGCACGGCCCGCACCCCTGCGCGTCACGCAGCGCGTCGCTGATCAGCGTGTCCTGCTCCTCGCGAGGCATTCCCGCCAGCACCTCATCGGCCGTCTGGCCGTGCAGCGCGATCTCGTAGCCGCCGTTGTAAAGCCCCTGAATCAGGTCGCCGTTCGGTTCGGCGAAATCGCCCGTCACATACACCGTCGCCGTAATCCCCCGCGCCTTCAACTCGTCCATGATCTTCGTAAACCCGGCGACGTTGTCCTTCTCCGCGTCGATCTGCAGGTTCACGTACAGCGCGTTCGGATCGAACAGCGGCGGCTCGCCGTCCACCGGACCCGAACACCCCAACACCCCAACCGCCACCAACAGCCCCGCCAACGCGACGCCCGCTCGTCTGATCGATCCGTAAAACACTGTAGTCTCCTCCTCGCTTCAATACCTCCGGGCCTGTGGCGCAAATCCATACGCGCAGCCGCAACGCTCCGCGCAATGCAACCGCGCCCTCGCGAGTCCGCGCCGCCGGCGCTCACCCGCGCCGGCACGCCGACTCCACGACCAGAAACGCTGCGTGCCTTAGTTCGGCGTCGCCCCGTCGCCGTACAGCGATATCCCGAACAACGCCGCGATCGCCGCGATGACCGGGCCGATCAGGCACGTCGCGCAACATCCGCTCATCAGCAACAGACTCGCGGAAACCATCATCATCGCAAAAATCCCGGTCAACCGTTTCATACCGTCAACTCCTGAACATGAACTCAAAACGTCTGCTCAATCACTTCACGACCCGCTGCACGGACTCTGCATCGGGTCAATGTCTTCCTCTTGATCCATCGGTACCGCCGGCGTCGGAACCTCGTACGTGACCTCCCGATTGATCGGGATCAGGTTCATCGGAACCCGGATGTTCACTCCGCTGCTGCTGCTCGCCCACTCGTCCAGGCTGCTCGCCCACGTCACCGTCCCGCTGTCCAGAAACGCCTGGTACGCCTCCCACCACGCCTGCTTCGCCCCGCCCAGATACGCGTGCGAAACCACCATCACCCGCGTCGGAGTCCGCTCCGTGATCGCGTCCTCCAGAATCTCCCCAAACTCCGCCGCCGTCGCGCCTCGCGCCCACAGCGAATAGTCGCACAAACTCCCGCGGCCCATGTCCTCGAACGTCACGTTGCTCACCGAGATGATCTTCACGTCGTACTCGTCCGGCTTGTAAATCAACGCCTCCACGTCGCTCGACCCGCGGGCCAGAATAAACTCGATCCCCAACGCCTCAGCCGCCTTCAGCGTGTTCTCGTCGTACGCGAAATAGCGAGACCCGAACACCCGCATCGGCTTGCCCGTCGCCGCCTCGATCACCTCTTTCGCGTTCTTCATCGCATTGAACTGCGTCTCGTAGTCCACGTCCCAGAACGGATCCCCCTGGTGGCCGCCCGCAAACTCAAAGCCCATATCCGCCAGGCATTTGAGCTCCTCGTCGTAACCCTCCAACAACGCCCCCTGAATCTTCAGCAAGCCCGTCGTGTTCCGCTGCCGAAGCTCGTACGCCCAGTTCAGCAACCCCTCAGCGTCCGTCTGCTCGATCAGCATCACCAGACCCACCGGCTTCTTCTCCCCGTCCGTCGGCGGGAAAATGCCGTCCAGGCACCCCGACGAAACCACCGCCAATGCCAACACCGCCACCAGTGAACACATCTTCATGAGTTTCATCATGTTTCTCCAGCTACTAAAGCCAAAAGGGTCAAAACGAGCTACCCCCGTAACACCATCTGCGGGAGTAGTCCATAATTCTCGCCGTTTCCATCGAACCTGTCAATCCCGTTCTCCCAAACCCGTCATCTCAAACCCCGCGCAAAAACCCACACCGTGTGCGGTTATCGGACCAGGCCCCATCGCACTCGTCCCGTTTCCGCCAGGCACAACACGCTCGCCTCCATCAACATCCAACCATCGCCAACCCTCAGCCGTCAGCCACGGGTCATCGCGCTGCCGCACTGCGGGCACACCTGCCCACTGCACGGCTGACCCGCCACGTGCGCCGCCTTGTGCCCGCACTGCGGACACACGCACACCCCGCCCGGACCCGCCGCGAACGGCCCGCCCATCCGGCCGCGACCCTGACCCTGTCCGCGACCTTGACCCTGGCCACGACCCGAACCACCACCGCGACCCATTCCACGTCCTTGACCGCCACCAACCGGTCCAGCCCCATCACCGCGTGGCATCACCAATCTCCTTTATCCCAAATCCTCTGTCTTACCTGATTCGCTGACTCCCTGACCACCTGACCACCTGTTCCCCCTCCGCGTGTTCCGCGTGCTCCGCGCCATTAAAAACGAACCGCCAACGGCAGCATCCTCCGCACTTTGCACTTTGCTCTTTAGTATTTTCATTTTCATTCTGACTTCCGACTTCTGGCTCCTGGCTTCTTCCCCCTCAATACATCCCCATTCCCCGTCCGCCCTGATACCGCCGCCGACGGCAACACCCCGGCATCCGATACGCCCCCTTCGCCAACCGGCCCGACACAAACGCATCGAGCACCTCCTCCACCGGTCCGCACACCTGCCCGATCACCCGAACCCCAGCCGACCGCAGCGACCGCTCCAACCCGCACGAAATCGCCCCGCAGATCAACACCTCCACCCCTAACGCGGCAACCTGACGTGCCCGCTCGAACGCCCCGCCCTCCGACAACCCCCGCGACTCGCGGCCCACCTCCCGATCCGAATCGATGTCCACCAGGAGCACCGTCCCGGCCACGTCGAACACCGGCGATATCCGCCCTTGCCACGTCGAGATCGCTATTCGCATCATCCAAGTCCCAATGCAAAACCCATGCCGACCGTCCAGACCACTCAAGGTCTCCATATTATCAATAACACTGGCCGTCTATCAGGGCCACAGCATTGCACAATGCAAGCCTATCAGCCGGATAACCTTGCAGAACACCATGAGCGTGGCTACAATATACTTGTGCCCACAGGCAGCGTCAATCGAACCCCAAATCGGAAATTGATATGACAACCATACAAATTCCCGGCGACCCCGCATGCCGCGACGTCATCCTCGACTCCATCAACGAGGGGGTCTTTACCGTCGACTCCCAGTGGTATATCACTTCGTTTAACCGCGCCGCCGAGCGGATCACCGGCACCAGCCGATCCGAAGCCATCGGCCGGCCCTGCTGCGAGGTGTTTCGGGCCAGCCTCTGCGAAGGGGCCTGCCCGCTCCGCCAGACCCTCAAGACAGGCCGTCCGGTGGCCAATGCAACCGCTTACATCCTCAACGCCGCCGGGGCGCGGGTGCCCATCCGCATCTCCGCGGCCCTGCTCAAAGACGCCGATGGCAACGTCATGGGCGGGGTCGAAACCTTCCACGACCTCAGCCAGGTCGAACAACTCCAAAAGGAACTCGAATCCCGCTACACCTTCGCCGATATCGTCGGCCGAAGCCGCGCCATGACCGACCTGTTCGATATCCTGCCGCAGATCGCCGAAAGCGACAGCACGGTGTTGATTGAAGGGCCAAGCGGCACCGGCAAGGAGCTGTTCGCGCGGGCGATTCATAACCTTTCGCCGCGGGCGAAGAAGCGGTTTGTGGCGATCAACTGCGGTGCGCTGCCGGATACGCTGTTGGAGTCGGAGTTGTTCGGGCATAAGGCTGGGGCGTTTACCGATGCGCGGCGGGACAAGCCGGGCCGGTTCGCGCTGGCGGATCGCGGTACGGTTTTTCTGGATGAGATCGGTGAGATTTCGACGGCGATGCAGGTGCGGCTGTTGCGGGTCTTGCAGGAGCGGTCGTTCGAACCGCTGGGCGGGGTGGAGCCGGTGCATGTGAACGTTCGGGTGGTCGCAGCGACGAACAAGAACCTGGCTGAGCTGGTGCGGGCGGGGCGGTTTCGGGAGGATCTGTACTATCGGGTGCGGGTGATTCATCTGGCGTTGCCGTCGCTTCGCGAGCGGCGCGAGGACATTCCGCTGCTGGTGGGTCACATGGTGGCGCGGTTCAACGGGCTTCAGGGCAAGGACATCGCGGGCGTTTCGGATGAGGTCATGGCGCGGCTTATGGATCACGACTATCCTGGCAACGTTCGCGAGTTGGAGAACATCATCGAGCAGGCGTTCGTCTTGTGTCGCAGCGGGATGATCGAGCTTCGGCATCTGCCGCCGGAGCTTCGCGGGCGCGAGGGCGAAGGTGGTCCGGCGGTTTCGTCGGCGAGCATCAAGTCAGTGGAGGCGGCGCTGATCGCCGATGCCCTGCGGCGGCATCACGGCAACCGCAAGAAGGCGGCTGAGGATCTGGGGATCGATCCGAGCACGCTGTATCGGAAGATCAAGGGGTATAACATTGAGACGCCGTGCACGGATGGCCGGCACCGGCGGTGAGCGGCGATGCTACGGAAGAAGTCAGAAGCCAGGAGTCAGAATGAATGAAGAAGGGCCGGATGAAGTGCTGCAATGCAGGCTATTGACCGCGCCTGAAAAATGTCGAAAATGAAAATGACACGCCGCTCGACGGGTGCGGCAGGGAGGCGGGACGCCATCGTATCGACGCTAACACTTGACCGGGCAAAGGCTTTCTTGTCGCTGTGCGGCTACAGCGACCGTTTGCTCCGCGCGAGTTTTCCGTTCGGCGGCGACCGAATTGTGCCGCTGGCGGCCTTCGCCCACGAACCGATGGATGCGCGGTCGGCCTGTATTGCCGTGATCGATGCGGCGGTAGTGGAGGGGGATATGCGGTCCGAGGTGGCCGCGTACCGCCAACTTGGCGCCCCCATCGTGGTGGCGATGCGGCGCGAGTCGCTGGAGATCTGGAAGCAGCGGGAGGACGACGCGGAACGGGTTAAAGAGGTAAGCGCCGACCAGGCGGAGGCGTACTTCCGATCGCACGCATCCGAACTCGGGCCCGACGTGGTTTTTCGGGCCAAGACCTGGGGCAGGTTTGATGATCAGTTCCAGTTGGAGTTCGTCGATGCAGGCTTGATGCCCATCGTGGAGAAGGCAACAGGCGAGAAGCTGACAAGGCTGATCGAGCGCGTCGTCCATCAGCTTCGCCGTTCCCTTTACCCCAACTTGTCCGCAGTCTCTGGCGCCGATGGACACTGGCTTCTCAAGTCGGTCTTCTGGCTCCTCGCGGCGAAAATTCTCCGCGACAAGGAGGTGCCGGGGTTCAAAAGACTCGATCTTTTGAGCGTGGAGGATGTCTTCGCCAAGGTCGCTCGCCACTACAACTCGCGAAACACAGATGCTGCGGGAATCGATGTGCGAACTCGGAAGCAACGGGCCGCCCTGGAGTCGGCCGCAGAGAGCATCGCCAGTTTCAGTCATCTGGGGCATGTCACCACCGAGTCATTGGCCTATGTGTACGAGAGCGCCCTGATCACCAAGGACACACGTGCCCTACTTGGCACTCACAGCACACCACAGTACCTGGTTGACTACGTGGTCTGGAAGCTTGCGCCCTGGATCAAGGACATCGGTACAGACAAACGCGACGTGTTCGAGCCAGCGTGCGGTCATGCCGCTTTTCTCGTGGCGGCCATGCGACTATTGAAGGAGATGCTCCCCTCTGAACGGCAGGCAGATCGAAAGGGCTATTTGCGCGCACATCTCCATGGTGTGGAGATCGATTCCTTCGCCATTGAAATTGCTCAGCTCTCGTTGACGCTTGCTGACATCCCGAACTCCAATGGTTGGGACTTGGCTTACGGGAACATGTTCTCTGACGGTCTTTTGGCAAGGAAGACCGGGCAAGCCACGATTCTGTTGGGTAACCCACCATTTGAGGACTTTTCGAAGACGGACCGTGCAGAAATCCAGCGAAAGAGGGGACAGGAAGTACAGATCAACAAGGCAGCTGAGGTGCTGGCCCAGACGCTGCCAGCACTTCCTGTCGGCGGCATGTTTGGGTTCGTTATTCCGCAAGGAGTTCTTTTCTGGAGAAGTACTGAGACGCTACGGCGTATGCTTTGCGAGGAGTTTGAGCTAAAGGAGATATGCCTTCTCCCAGACAAGGTGTTCTCCCTCTCCGACGCAGACTCAGCCGTCATCATTGGTAGAAAGGTGAAGTCGTCAGAGCAATCTCATGCTGTATCGTGCAGGAGAGTGCGTAAGGCGGACATGGAGGCATTCCGGTTGGACTACATCGTGTCCAGCCAACGGGACATCACTCAGCAATCGCTTTGCCGGTCGACAGAGGCGCGGTTCATCTGGCCGGACCTACCAGATGTCTGGCAGTGTTTGGAGCACATGCTTCGCCTCAAGGATATAGCCGACATTGGGGAAGGCTTGTCGTATCGAAGCAATCTGCCCCAAGATGTCAGGCGTTCATCTGACAGACCATTTCCAGGAGCCGTACGCGGTTTTACAAAGCTTGGAAGAGAACTCCAGACACACAACCATCCTCCGGAAGTGTGGATGAATCTCTCTGCCGATGTGCTTGGGCCGACCCGCATGGGCGCAGACATGGTCCCACAAGTGCTACTAAACCATGCACGAGCGAGTCGTGGTCCGTGGCGAATAAAGGCGTTCATTGATCGCGACGGACACGCCTTCACCAACAACTATAATGCGGTTCGGCCGAAAGATGATACCTCTCTGGAGTTTCTTTGGGCTCTCTTGAACTCTCCTCTGGCCAACGCCTACGCCTTCGACCACGCGAGAGGGAGGCACAATCTACCTGGGGTCCTGGGGCAAATGCCCGTTCCTCCTTGGACGCGCGCTGAGCACGAGAGCATCACACAGTTGGTGAGTGAATACCATCGGCTTGCAGAGACAGGCGATTTGCGCCAGGCGTCGAGTTCACTACGTCGCGCTGCACTTCAGATAGACGCTCTCGTTCTGCGGATGTACGATCTACCGCCGCGTCTGGAGCGAGAAGTTCTCGACCTGTTTGCCGGCCAGTCGAGGGTCGGTGTGCCATTCCAACAGGATCGGTACTTCCCAGCAGGTTTTGGGCCATGGGTGCACCTCCATGAATACCTGTCCGATGAGTTCGAAAACTCAAGGGCATCAGCTTTACTGCAGTCACATCGAACCTTCGATGTGCCGGAGATTAGCGAAGCCCTTCGTCGCGCTACGGAAGACTTCGAGGAGTAGCGTATGGAAGGCGTAAAAGGCTACCTCCTTGACACCAATGTGATCTGTGACTGGCTGGACGAAACGAAGCCCAGACACGCGGCGGTATCCAGGAAGGTGGAACAGGCGGCACAGGTTCAGGCGACGGTGGTAACGTCGCTCATTGTCCTGGGGGAAATCGAATACGGCATCGCCGCGGTGGGCGGAACCTCGCAGCAATCGCTCGTCGACTTCCGCGCTCAGGTCTTCAAGCAGTTCGCGGAGAACAAGATTCTCTTCAGTGTGACGCGTTTTACCACGCTGATCTATGGGGATCTCCGAGCCAGGCTTTTCGAGAAGTTCGGTCCCAAGAAAAGACGAAGAAAGGGCCTGCGGCCGGAGGAGTTGGTTGATCCGGTCACGGCCAAAGCGCTCGGCATCCAAGAGAACGATTTGTGGATTGCAGCACAAGCCATCGAGCGCAACCTGATCCTGGTTACGAACGATGGGATGACGCGCATCAGGGAAATCGCCCCGGAACTGCGAGTGGAGGACTGGGCTGCAGCCGCATCATGATTGTCCCGGATCAAGCGAGGCCCCCTCTGGTTGGACGGAGCCGCCTCGATATCATCTCTTTTGAAGTCATCGGTGTGGCGTGACCCGCGCTACGAGGCTGGTGGCGGCGCGGGTGGATTCCGTGTTCGTGGGAATGACGGAGGGGGGGCTGTTGCTTTGGTGAAGCGGCAGGACTTGGCGGCGTTCCGGGTTTTGGATGGTTGGCAGGCGGTCCTTGTCGGCGGTATATTCGTTGGAAGGGCGAGTGCTTTGACGGCTGGCGGTGTTGGGTGGAGGAGGATGGGCGTATGATTATTTCCGATAAGTATCGATACGTGTACATTGGGATTCCGCGGACGGGGTCGAAGTCGATGAATCACTGGTTGTGCGAGTGGTTTGAGGGGCGGAATCATGGCGGGCATCACGCCTGGCGGGACGTTTTTTGAATTGTTTCGGGATACGGATGAGGAGGAGGTGGTCTGGGCGTACGCGGCTGAGGACTTTGCGGCGTTTGGGTATCGGCGGTTTGAGTGGGGTTTGGCGGCGGATGCGCCGGATGCGTTGCGGGTGAGGTAGCGCGAGGTGGCCGGCGCGGTTGGGCGGGGGCGGCGGGGCAGGCGCAAGGCCTGCCCGTACGGGTTTTTTCTGATTCGGCGATGCTGCTTGGCGACGGCGGGAGGTCCATGGTATTATGCGGGTTTGGCGGTGTGTGAGACGTTAGCGGTCACGGCGGCGGTGGCGGCGAGGTTGTTGACGGAGGAGAAGGCGTTTGCTGCATTATAGGGACCGGAAGAACCGGGTGCATATTTTTACGATGGACCGGCTGCTGCTGGAGGACGTGCGGGATCGGATCGCGGAGCATTCGGGGACCCGTTCGGTGCAGATCGTCACGCCGGGCAGCGTTCGTTCGGCGATCACGGCTGAGGACGTGATGGAGCTGGCGCGGGATTCGGTGACGTCGCGGGTGTTGATTATGGACGTGCGCCGGCAGACGCTGACGCGTCTTCAGCAGGCGTTCAGCAGCGTGGTGCGGTTCAACCGGGCGGATTTGAATCGCTACTGCTACGCAGTATTGATCGGCGAGGGGCCGGTGAATCTGCTGAAGCCGGGCCGAGGGCTTCGGGCGTTTCCGACGTACCTGGCGGACTTGCGGAACAACTTCAACGCGGCGGTGTTTTTCGGGGATCCGTTTTTGACGCACACGCACGAGGAGATTCAGGAGATCGGGCTGCGGGAGCGCGGGACGCTGCCGGATCGGCTGCCGCGTCGGTTCAAGAAGTTCTTCAGCGACGATCAGGTGCTGATCGAGCAGGTGCGTCAGTATTTTCGGGCGGCGGGCTCGTCGCCGGAGAAGCGATCGCGGAAGAAGGAAGAGCGTGAAGAGGTGCTTCGCCGGCTGACGCTGCGGATGATGCGGCACGATTTTCCGGATGACTGGGAACGGGCTTCGGAGACGCTGTCGAAGGAGGGCCTGTCGTTTCCGGGCGAGCCCTTGCGGTTCTGCGTGTATCCATTTTTCTTCGAGGAGTGGGTGTCGGATCTGCTGGCGCAGGCGCGGTCGGCGAAGTGATTTGCATGCGTGGCGGCGGTTCAGGGGACTCGTCGGCGGCTTCGCTGGCGGAACTGTCGCGGGCTGAGGCCGGTGAGGCGTTTGAAGGTTCTGGAGAGGTGGAAGGCGTCGACGAAGCCGAGTTGCCGGGCGGCGGTTTCGAGGGTGAGGTCGGTGTTCCAGAGCATTTTGCGGGCGCGTTCGACGCGCTGGCGGAGGACGTACCGGACGGGCGAGAGGCCGAAGCGTCTGGTGAAGAGGCGCGAGAAGTAGGTGGGTTCGAGGCTGACGGTTTCGGCGAGTTCGGCGAGTCGGATAGGGCGGTGGAGGTTGGCTTCGATGTACTGGAGGGCGGGTTCGAATCGTTGGACTTCGCGCATCCGCTGGAGGCGTTGTCGCGGGTCGCCGACGGCTTGGAAGGGGGCGAGGAGTTGGAGCAGCAGGCCGGTGACGTCGAGGGTGTTCTGCGGGTTGGCGTCATGGAAGGCGCGGCGGAGGCGTTGCAGGAGGGACGGGACGTTGGCTGACGGGGACGGCTGGAGGTCGTAGGGTCCGCCGAGGACCTCGAAGAGGTCCATTTCGCCCCAGACGGCGGCGGTGAAGTGGACATAGGCGATGGTGGCGCGGTCGGGGCAGTGGAGTTGGACGGGGGTGTTGGCGGGGATGACGTGGAGGCGGCCCTGTCGGAGGGTCCATCGGCGTTTGTGGTGCGTGACGGCGGCGCGGCCGGCCTGGAGCCAGTAGAGCCGCCCGTAGGGATCGGAGTGGTAGACGCCGTCGCCCCAGGTGGGCGAGACGGTGGCCACGTCGGCGACGAGGACCCGGACCCGCAGCGTATCCCAGAATTCCTGCATAGACAAGAATATACATGAACAAGGCAATCGCAGCTATGGAAAAACGGGGTCGCATGGGGAATACTGGAGGTATTGGATTATCGTAAGGCAAACCCGTACATATCGGATGGAGACCCGGACGTGAAGGTTCGTGCTCAGGATGTGGATGTAGTGCGGCGGCTTGGCGAGGAGTATGCGGCGGCGGCTTCGTTGGGCGTTCACGCGGAGCGGGCGGAGCTTTGGCGGAGGCTGAACGACCTGGCGCCGGTGCGGCCGCTGGTGTGGATCAACGAGATTCCGTGGAACGAGTTGAACGTCAACGACGAACTGACGGTCCGGTGCGAGGACGATTTCTGCCGCGGGATCGAGAGCGCGTTGCGGATGGTATTGTATCAGTGGCGTCATTTTCCGGGTGACATGATCTTGCAGCCGTTTTTCGCCTGCGGAAAGATCTGGAGTTCGACGGGGTTCGGGCTGAGCGCGAACGTCGAATATCTGGACCAGGATGAGACGACGAATATCCGGGCGATGCGTTTTACTCCGGCGATCGTCGAGGCGAAGGACGTGGAGAAGATCCAGACGCCTCGCGTGACGTACGACGCGGCGGCGACGGAGGCGAATCATCAGCGGATGTGCGAGCTGCTGGGCGATATTCTGCCGGTGCGGACGACGGGCATGCCGACCTATTGGTCGTGTCCGGCGGACAACGTGTTCATGTGGTTCGGCTTGGAGCAGGCGATGATGGACCTGGTGATGCGGCCGGAGATGGTGCACGAGGCGATGCGGCGGACGGTGGAGGGGTATCTGGCGGAGCTGGACCAGATGGAGGCGCTGGGTCTGCTGGAGTGCAACAACGGGCCGTACCGGATCGGGTCGGGCGGTTTTGGGCATACGGGCGGGCTGCCGCAGCCGGCGGGCGACGGGCGGCCGGCGCGGGCGATCGAGTCGTGGGGCTGTTCGGCGGCGCAGATCTTTTCGGACATTTCGCCGCGGATGCACTGGGAGTTTGTCCTGCAGTACGAGCAGCGGTGGCTGGCGCGGTGGGGGATGACGTACTACGGCTGTTGCGAGCCGCTGCATCGGAAGATGGAGATTCTGCGGCGGGTTCCGAATCTGCGGAAGGTCTCGTGCAGTCCGCAGGCGGACGCGGAGATGACGGCGCGGCAGATCGGTCGGGACTACGTGCTTTCGCTCAAGCCGAATCCGGCGATTTTGGCGGAGAATCGGTGGCGGCCGGATCAGGCGCGTCGGGAGTTGCGGGAGAATCTGGAGCGGACCCGCGGCTGCAACGTTGAGATTATTCTGAAGGACATTTCGACGGTCCGTCACAAGCCGGAGCGGCTTTGGGAGTGGGCGGCGATCGCGTCGGAGCTGGCGGAGGAGTTCGCGCCGTAGCGGTGTGACGGACGGTTTTTCCGTCGAAGGGGCGGCGGTTTCTTGCCTGTTGCGCGGTTCTGTGCGGGCTAACCGTGTATTCTGCAATGGTGCGCCGGTGGCGGCGGGGTTCGATCGGGAGTGATGCCGCGAAATTGCGGTTTTTTGGGGACCGGCGGGCATGGGGGACAATTCCAGTTGGCGGCATAGGATTTGCATTGGCGATTCATTTTGGAATTGTCTATTAAGGAAGGGCCATGAAGATTGCCATCAGTACACAAGGGCCGGCGCTGAGCGACGCGATGGACCCGCGGTTCGGGCGGGCGAAGTTTTTCGTTGTGGTGGACAGCGAGACCGGCGTTGGCGAGGCGTTCAATAATAGCGTGAACCTCAACGCGGCGCAGGGCGCGGGGATTCAGTCGGCGGCCCGGGTGGTGGAGCTCGGGGCGGCGGCGGTGATTACCGGTCACATGGGGCCCAAGGCATTCGCGGCGCTTCAGGCGGGCGGTGTGGCGGTTTACACGGGGGCTTCGGGCACGGCGGCTGAGGCGTTGGAGCAGTTCAAGGCCAGCAAGCTGTCGAAGGCCGACGGCGCGGACGTTGAAGGCCATTGGATGTAGTCGTTTCGTCAAGCATGCAAACCCTGTTCGGAAAGAAGAGAGAATCATGAGTCAATCGTGTTCGGCGTTTCCGCAGAATGATGAGTCGCAGCGTCAGATGGAAGAGGTGATGCTTCAGACGCGGATGGAGCGTATCGGCCGCAAGATCGTGGTCTTGTCGGGCAAGGGGGGCGTGGGCAAGAGCACGGTGGCGGCGAATCTGGCGGTGGCGTTGGCCGCGGCGGGCAAGAGGGTGGGTCTGCTCGACGTTGATTTGCACGGACCGAGCGTGCCGAAGATACTGGGATTGGAGGGCCAGCGGCTGGTGGGCGGGCCGGACGGCGAGATCGAGCCGATCCGGTTGACGGAGAACCTGAGCGTGGTGTCGGTCGGATTGTTGCTCAAGAGCGACAACGACGCGGTGATCTGGCGCGGGCCGATGAAGTACAACGTGATCCGGCAGTTCCTCAAGGACGTTTCGTGGGGCGAGCTGGATTTTCTGGTGGTGGATTCGCCGCCGGGCACGGGCGATGAGCCGCTGGCGGTGGCGCAGCTTCTGGGTCGCGACGCGTCGGCGATGATTGTGACGACGCCGCAGGACCTGGCGGTCTCGGACGTGCGGCGGTCGGTGGCGTTCTGCAAGACGCTGTCGCTGCCGGTGCTTGGGATCGTGGAGAACATGAGCGGGCTGGCGTGTCCGCACTGCCGGCAGGTGATCGAGCTGTTCAAGACGGGCGGCGGCGAGCGGCTGGCGGAGGAGACGGGCGTTCCGTTCCTGGGTCGGATTCCGCTTGATCCGCGGGTGGTCGTTTCAGCCGACTCGGGTCAGCCGTTCGTCAGCGAGTTCGCCGACAGTCCAGCGGCGGCGGCGTTCGCGGCGATCACCAAGCCGATTCTCGATCCGACGATGGAACCAACGGCGCGGACGTCAGCGCCGGAACATACGGAGAAACGTACGATGAAGATCGCCATTCCCACCGCGGACGGCAAGCTGTGTATGCACTTCGGGCACTGTGAGGTGTTCACGTTTGTCGAGGTCGACCCAGCGGGCAAGAAGGTGCTCAGCTCGCAGGGTTTGACGCCGCCGCCGCACGAGCCGGGCGTCTTGCCCAAGTGGCTGGCCGAGCAGGGGGCCAATCTGATTATCGCGGGCGGCATGGGGCAGCGGGCCCAGGGGCTGTTCGCCGAGAACGGCATTCAGGTGATCGTCGGAGCGCCGGTCGAGACGCCGGAGAACATCGCTCAGGCGTATCTGAACGGGCAGTTGCAGACGGGTGACAATGTCTGCGATCACTGAGGCCAGCCAGGAGGTCATGGAGCGGACGCGCGGGCGGGCGCATCCGCGCTGCGTGGTGTGCAGCCGGGCCAACGGGCAGGGGCTTGGCGCGAGGTTTTGCGTGCGCGACGACGGCAGCGTGTCGGCGGAGTTCGATGCGCTGCGGGTATTTGAGGGGTATCCGGACACGCTGCACGGCGGGGTGATCGCGTCGATGCTGGACGCCGCGATGACGAACTGCCTGTTTGCCCACGGGATCGTCGCGGTGACGGCGGAGCTGGCGGTGCGGTTTCGCCATCCGATTGAGACGGCGTGCGGCGCCGGCGTGTGCGCGCGGATCGTCCGGGCGTGTCCGCCGCTCTACGTCCTGGAGGCCCGGTTGACGCAGAACGGGAAGCTCAAGGCCACGGCGACGGGGAAGTTTATGGAGAAGGCTGCGGCCCAGCCGATGGCGTAGGTTGCTGAGACTGAAAAAGGGGACATTCTACTTTTCCGTTTGGCCCAGGGATTGTGGGCGTGTTGGGGGAAGATGCCGGAAAAGTAGAATGTCCCCTTTTTTTGGGGGTTGCATTTTATGGGGAGGGGGTGTAGACTGGGGGCATGAAGGAGACATGTATCCGCACAGGTAGCCCGGTGTATTGGCCGTTGGTGGAGCGGCTGCGGGGACGGATTCGGGAAGGGGAGTTGGGTCCGGGTCAGATGGTGGGGTCGGAAACGGGCATGGCGACTCAAACGGGCTTGAGCCGCAAGTCGGTGCGCCGGGCGGTGGAGCAGTTGATCGGGGAGGGGTTGGTGGAGCGTCGGCCGGGCAAGGGGGTGTTTGTGCGTGAGCCGCGGACGTCGACGCGGCAGGTTCAGATCGTGGTGCCGTCGGTGACGTGGGACCGCTGCGCGCGGATCGTTCAGGGGGCCAAGCGTGCGGGTCAGGAGGACGGGGTGTGTTTCCAGATTTACGACGCCCACGACAGCATGGACACGGACATCGAGATCATCCGGAACCTTCCGCGGAGCGCAGCGGACGGGGCGATCATCGTGGCCTTCCACCATCGGGGGTTTGCGGGGGTGCTGTACGAGCTGCATCGGGAGGGGTATCCGTTCGTTCTGGTGGATATGCGGCTGGCGGATGCGGATGTACCATCGGTGGTGGCGGACAACTACGGCGGCGGGTATCGGGTGGGGCAGGAGCTGGTGCGTCGGGGGCATCGGCGGATCGGGTATATCGGGACGCTGAACGCCCATACGATTCGCGAGCGTCTGGACGGGCTGCGCGACGCGGTGAACGACGCGGGCCTGCCGTTCGACCGGTCGCTGGCGGTGGACCTGCTGGACGCGGACGGCGAGAAGATCACCGGCGACTGGCGCGAGCGGGTGTGTCAGCGGACGCGGGAGCTTCTGCGTCGCGACGACCGGCCCAGCGCGGTATTCTTCAGTTGCGACAGCCAGGCGATGGTGGGGTATCGGGCGATCAAGGAGCTTGGGCTGCGGATTCCGAAGGACTTGAGCGTGGTCGGGTTCGACGGGGACGAGGCGGGCGAGTGGCTCGATCCGGGTTTGACCACGGTGTCGCAACAGGCGGAGCGGATGGGAAGCGAGGCGGTGGCGATGCTGACCAAGCGGCTGGCGCGGCGCAACGGGTCGGGCGAGGCGGCCCACCGGGTGGTCGAGACGGTGTGGGTGGAGCGGGAGTCGGTGGCAAGGAGTCAGACACGATGATTTCGGATTTCGAATTTCGGATTTCGAATTTGCTGAGGCGTCGCCCGGGTCGCGTTGACGCGTTGCGACAGGGCGCGTCGTTTACGTTGATCGAGCTGTTGGTGGTCGTGGCGATCATTGCGGTGCTGGTGTCGATCTTGCTGCCGGCGTTGGCGAGCGCGCGGGAGCAGACGCGGACGATGACGTGCCTGAACATGCTGCGGCAGTACGGTCTGGGCCAGGAGTATTACGCCAACGAGTCCGACGGGTGGTTCACTTCCGTCAACGGCTGGGCGTCGAACATGCTGTTTCGGTCGTATCTGGTGGATGAGCCGCTGTCGTCGGATCCGGCGGACTGGCGGACGTTTCGATGGGTGGCGCGCCTGGCGTGCGGCAATGCGACGCTGGCGTTTTCCGAATCGATTTCAGGGATCAAGGGCTACGCGTACATTCCGTACAGCTACGGGATGAACTACCACATCTATCCGAGCGGTTCGTGGGTGAACTGGTATCGCCGCGATCAGATTCCGGACCCCAGCGCCAAGCTCCACATGGCCGACGGGTTGAACCAGATGATCCATCGGGATCATTCGCACGTCTACTCGGACCTTTGGGATTTCAACGAAGTGCGCGCTCAGGACCTCGGGTTTGTGCCGATCGCGTATCGTCATCGGCAGTCGGCCAATATTGTCTACTTTGACGGGCACGCGGCGACGCTGAACTATCGCGATATCATCAAGTACAGTCCGGCGGCTCCGCGGCTATGGAACATCCTGGACTGATCCCGTCGCGCCGGACGACGCATCGTCATTACTCACTGCACCGGAGGGGCAGGCCATGCCGTATTTCCATCGAGTAAATGTACTCTCCGTTGCGGCGGCGATCTGGCTTTTGGTTGCCGGTATCGCAGCGGCCCAGCCGCGTCAACGGATACCGCTTGACCGCGAGTGGCAGGCGCTGCGGGTTTCGCATGAGGACATCACCGAGACGCCGCCGACGGCGGATGCCGGGTGGTCGGTTCATGCGATCGAGGGATTGGGGCTGGCGACGGAGGTTGGCGAGGTCTCTCAGGGGTGGTACCGATGCCGGATAGACGTGCCGGCGGCGTGGAGCGGGTCGCGTGCGTATCTGGTGGTGGACAACTGGCGGGCGGCGCGGGCGGCGTGCTGGATCAACGGACAGCGGGTGGCGCCGGATTACTGGACGGGTTTTTTGCGGGTGGAGTGGCCGGTCGGCGAGTTGCTCAGGCCGGGCGTCAACCAGATCGTGCTGGCGTTCTGGTCGATGGACTGGGCGCGGGTGGAACTGGTGGACGAAGCGGTGACGACGGATTCGGAGGCCGGTCAGGAGTTCCGGTTTCTGGTGCCTGAGGCCAAGACGATCGGCGCGACGCGGTATCTGGTGCCGACCGGATACGGCCAGGTCGACCCGACGCTGACGTACGCCGGTCCGACCGGACCGGTGTGGCTGGAGCGTCGTCCGGCGACGTATATCGAGAGCGTCAGGACGATGGCGGCGATCGATCCGCCGGCGTTGACGGTGGATGCGGCGTTGGTCGGCGAGGCGGCGGAGTCGCTGACGGTGCGGTGCGAGGTGTTGGACGGCCAAGCCATCGTCGGTGAGGCGGAGGGGCCGGCGGGTGCGCCGTGCGTGGTGGCGTGTCCCGAGGCGAAGCTCTGGCGGCTGGACGATCCGAAGCTGTACGCCGTGAAGGTGACGCTGTTGGACGGCGGGCGCGAGGTGGATCGGTACGAGACGCGGACGGGTTTTCGGACGATCGCGGTCGACGGTGAGCGGCTGATGCTCAACGGGGCGAGCATTCGTCCGGGCGGCGTGGCGGGCATGGCCCTGAGCTGGGGACGGTGCGCGAGTTTTCTGATGGATGGGAAGTCCATTCCGGAGGCGTTCTGGCTGGCGGACAAGGCAGCGGCGCGGGCGGCGCTTCGGTTTTTCAAGTCGCAGAACGTGGGCATGGTGCGGTTCGGTCAGGCGGTGTATCCGCAGGTGTGGCTGGATGCAGCGGACGAGGAAGGCATGCTGGTGATCTACGAGTCGGCGCTGTGCAACAGCAACTGCAGCCAGGGGATCGAGCTGGATGCGTTCTGGGAGCACTGGCACGAGCACATGCTGCGGCTGGTGGGTCAGCATCAAAACCATCCGTCGGTGGCGATCTGGAGTCTGGGCAACGAGGTGGGCCACGGCGGACGCGGGAAGATCGCGTATCCGCGGATGGCGGCGACGGTCGAGGAGGTTCGGCGGCTGGACCCGACGCGGCCGATCACGTGCAGCGGGGACGGCGACGTGCTGGGCGCAGCGGAGACGATCAACCTTCACTATCCCCAGTGCGGGCCGGGCGGGTCGGCGTATCCGGGCCAGGATTTTCCGCGGTCGGCGTTCTGGCTGACGGAGTGCGAGGTGTGGCCGGGTTACTACGGCGTGGCCGATCAGCGGCTGCGGGGCAAGCCGGTGCTGCTGGGCGAGTGGGACACGTTGTTTGGGCATCCGGCGCACACGTTCGCGTGCGTGTACGGCGATGAGGCGTTTGTCGGGGCGGCGCCGGGCACGGGGCCGGAGTGGACGTTTTTGAAGAACCAGACGATTCACGGCGAGGTGATGCGGCGGTTCATCGAGGGCTATCGGTATGCGGGCGTGGTGCATCCGAGCCCGTGGATCACCGTCGATTACGGGACGCGGTGTTTTCCGCAGCACAACATCACGTCGATCGCGGAAGGGTATCGGCCGGAGATGGTGATGCTGCTGCCGGCAAGCGAATGTTTCTTCGGCGGGTCGAAGATCAAGTTCACAGCGGTGGCGTTTAACGACAGTCGGCAGGCGAAGGAATACACGCTGGCGTGCCGGCTTGAGGTGGATGAGAAGACGCTGGACGGCGGCTGGGGACTGTGGTACGGGACGCCGGCGCCGTCATTCCAGGTCAAGCCGCTTGGGCGATTGGCGCCGGGAGACAAGGGGCAGGTAGAGTTCGTATTCGAATTGCCGCCGGTCGATTCGCCGGTCGAGGTGGTGGCGAACCTGGTGCTCAACGGCGATCACGCGACGGTGCATCAGCGGATGTACCGGTGGATGGCGTATCCGCGGTCGGGACGGATCGAGCCGGCGTATCAGCGGCGGGCAGTGGACGTGTTCGATCCGGCGGGCAAGGTCGCGGAATTTCTGGAAGGACGCGGAGTGGCTGTCCGGAAGCTGGCGGCGGCATCGCCGTTGTCGGATGACGCCCACGTGGTGGTGATCGGTGAGAATCGGCTGGCGGAGTTGCCGGGCGGGATGGCGGCGGCGCTGGGCGAGCTGGTCGGACGAGGCGGGACGGTGATCTGTCTGCAGCAGGACGGCGGGCACGATGGGCTGGGATTGGGTCTTTCGTCGGTGGGTCCGCGGGTGATCAACACGCACAACTTCGCGCGGGCGGATCATCATCCGATTTTGCGGGATATCGGGAATGACCGGCTGCGGCTCTGGGGTCAGAGCTTGGCTGTGTCGCGGGCGCCGCTGATCAAGAGCGACGTTCCGGGTTTGCGGTATCTGGTGGATGCGGCGACGGCGGGCATGGCTGGGATGAACGTGTTTTCGCTGGGCGAACTGCGGTGCGGGCCCGGGCGGTTTCTGCTGTGCCAGATGCTGATCGAGGCGAATCTCGATGTGGCGCCGGGAGCGGAACGGCTGCTGCTGAACCTGGTGCGCTACGGCTTGGACGAGCCGGCGGCGGCGCGGTCGGTGCGGATTCTCTCGAAGCACGCGGAGGAGTGGTCGTCGCGATTTGTTGAGGGCGGCGTTGAGCCGGTGGCGGCCGGCGGTGAGGTGGTCTGGTGCGATGACGCCGCAGCGGTCGATGATACGCTGGTCGATCTTGTCGAAAACGGGGCCACGCTGGTGCTGTACGGTCTGGACCCAGCCGGCGTCGCAGCGGTCAATGAGCGATTTGCCTTGGCGGTGAACCTGCGGACGCCGGGCAACCCCAAACGCTGGTGGTTCGCCAA
>JAAYCJ010000347.1 GCA_012729815.1 Phycisphaerae bacterium
CGGCCGACGTCCTGAGCCCCGCGGCCGATGTCCTCGGCCCCGCGCTCCGCCGCCCGGCCAACGTCTTCAGCCCCACGCTCGATCGCGCCCTGGTCCGTCCGGCCGCGCTGCTCCATGCCACGCTGACCCGAACGCTGCTGGCCCTGGCGGGTCTGCGACGAGTAGAACTGCCCCACCTCGCTGCGCCAACGCGGGTTGCCCATGTCCGGCCAGTTGTCCTCGTTGAAGCCGGGCGCCTGCTCCAACTGCTCCTTGGAGATCGACAGAGTCACGTGATCCGCGCCCTTCTGAATCTGCACCGCCGAGAACGGAACCGCAAACAGCTTCTCGCCCATCCCAAGCAATCCCCCGCGCGAGAGCACCAGGTACGAAACCTGGTTGCGGTCCGGCGTCAGCACCAGATCCTCCACCGATCCCAGTTCCTCGCCCTGGTCGTTCTTGACCGTCATGCCGATCAGCTCATTGGACCCCTGAACCGCCAGCGAGGTCGGCCCCTGCTGGCCCTGTTGCTGCTGGCCGCGCTGCTGCGCGCCCTCCTGGCCTTGTTGGCCCGGCTGGCCCTGTTGCTGCATTCCTTGCTGACCCTGCTGGCCTTGCTGCTCCTGCGCGCCGACCGGCGTGCCGATCATCACCACAAGAAGCGCCGCCAGCGCCGCACATGCACACACCTGACACCACTTAGAAAGACTCATCCCTTGTCTCCTTTCAAGTGGAAGGTAGGTGGCGCCTCAGCCGACGGTCACGCGACCGCCATATGCAAGCACTGGAGACGCCTTCGTTACCCCCTTGCGTTTATCCACTCAATATAGAGGGCCCCTAAACCGTTCACAATCGGGGCACAGGATGATTCCCGTATCAGGCCCTTCCCTTACGCCTCAGAAGCTCCCAAACACAACACCGCAACCTCATCCCGCAAGGCATTCACAGCCGAATGGCCGCGACGGGGATGAGGAGGAAAGGAAATGGAATGGATGGCATGTCCGACAGAAGCGGGCAAGACCACGTGAAAGCACAAATAATCAGAAAAACGACCGGACGTGGTCCTAGCGGCGGTCGACGCCGGCGGAAAACTCCTCACTCGCCGTCTGGTCGGAGAGCTTCTCCAGGTGGGCCTTCCACGAGACATCGAGGCGGTCGATCGGCCCGAACGCCGCCACGATCTCCCGGCGGATCGCCGCCCGGTCCCTCCGCCCCGGCTCCAGCTTCGAAAGCGCCGCTAGATAACGCCGCAACTCCTCGCGCCGATCCGAAAACAAAAACCGGAACACCGACCACGCCTGGGCGTAAATCTCCCGCGTCGCCGACGGATCCGACGCCGGCAACCGCGTGAGGGTCAGGAAATCCTCCAGCGGCATCAGCCGGCCGCCCCGATACGCCTCGATCAGACAGCGGCGGCGCACCGGATTGTCCTCCCGAAGTCCCGTTCCGCCCGTCGCCTCCCGCTCGAAGCTCGTGGCCAGCCCCTCCGATACCCACATCGGGTACATCACGCCCCGTTTCTGTATCCCGCTGTTGAACGCCAACTGGTGCGACAACTCGTGCGTCGCCCGGCTCTCGTCCACCGCGATCGAATCCTCCGCCGCGACCTGCTCGCCCCCCTCGCTCTCCGTGACCGGATACAGGTCGCTGTTGCCCCGCGACGCCTTGAGGGCCAAAGACGCCTCCACGCCGCCCTCGCGAAGAGTACTGCCCTTGCCCGGTCGCACCAGGGCCACACGGTTCGTCCTCGCTGAGTAGTAGCCGTCCGACCACGACATGTCCATCCGGTCCGCCCGACGGGCGTAGTCGTCGAAGTCCCCGTAGCTGACAAAGCACACCCACGTCAGCCGCCCCTCAATCGGCTTGGGGTCGAACCCCGCCTCCCGAAACGTCCGGTAGAACTCCTCGTGAGTCTCCTCCAGCACCCGACCCATCGCCAACGCCCACGCGTGGTCCGTCGCGTAGATCAACGCGAAGTGCCTCGTCGGATGCATGAAGAACCGCGGCCCGAACTGCTCCACCAGGTCCCGGCACTCCGCCGCCTCGGTCACCGGAACCATCCGCGAACCCGCCTGCGCAATGCCCGTCCACAGCGGAACGCCAAGGAAAAGCTGGCCGAACAGCCATAGGCCAAGGGCGAGGCCGGTCAATCGTCCTGAACCATCCATCTGCGCTGCTGTCGTCCTGTCGGGAAACCGAACGCTTCTTCTGCCGCAAAAGTCCATTGTACATACAATCGGCTTATACTGTCAACCACTTAAATCAGTTATTCTTAAGCAGTTACACTAAGCCGACACCGTGGTTCTGACGCAGCCCACAGCCGACGCCAGCTCACGACTAGATGTTATCGGACCTTCCCGCGGCACTCCTTGAGCTTTTTACCGCTCCCGCATGGGCAGGCGGCGTTGCGGCCGCCGGGAGCGGCCGGCTGGGGCGGCGAGGGACGCGCAATCCGCGCCGCCACCCGCTCCACCGTCCGCGCGAACCATTCGTAGGTATGGTTATAGAATATCTGATAGGATGGACAAAGGTAAGCCTTGCTGCTGAACGTGCCGCCGGCCCGCTCGCGGTCCTTCAGGCACCCGCCGTGGCAGAGGCTCAGAAACCGGCACGCATCGCACTCCCGGGGCCAGACGCCTTTGGCCGCCGCGAACGCCGTTGCCCCGGCCGCCGCCGCCAGCTCCGGCAGGTCCGACTCCCCGATGTTGCCGATCCGCATGTCAGGCCGGACAAAAAAATCGCACGGAAATACGTCGCCGTTATGCTCGACCACCAGATAGTGGTCGCACCGTTTGTCCATGATGCAGTTACCCGCCGGCGCCCCCGCCAGCCGGCTCAGCACCGACTCAAAGAGCCGCACGTACACCTTGCCCGGCCCGCCCTCCTCAACCCACGCGTCGAACACCTCGCACATGAACCGCCCGTAGCCCTCCGGCGTCGGAGCAAAATCCCGCGGTCGACCGTGCTCGTCCGTCTCCACCGCGGGGATGAACTGGAGAAAATCGAATCCCTGATCGCGAAGCCAGCGGTACACCTCGCGGCCGCGGCCTTCGTTGGCCCGGTTGACCACCGACAGAATGTTGAACTCCACCCCCGCCGTCCGAAGCGCGCCGACCGCCCGCATCACCCGCGCGTGCGTCCCGCCGCCGCGGTACACATCGTGCAGCGCCGCCGGACCATCCAGCGAAACGCCCACCAGGAACTTGTACCGGACCAGGAAGGCCGCCCACGCCTCGTCGATCAACAGCCCGTTGGTCTGCAGCGCGTTGGCCACCGACTGGCCCGACCGCCCGAACTGCATCTGAAAGTTCACCGCCTGCTGAAACCACTCCAACCCCATCAGCGTCGGCTCGCCGCCCTGCCAGCAAAACTGCGAGACCGGCAATCCAAGCCGCAGCATCTTCCGCGTCACCGTCCGCAACACGTCCACCGTCATCCGGTGCGGCCCGCCCGCGAACTGCTCCGCCGCCACCGCATAGAAACAATACGCACACCGGGCGTTGCAGTCCGGCCCAGCGGGTTTGATCAGCAGCGAAAAATTCGGCGAAATCATCCGCGACTCCTTAACCCCCATTCCATCCGCAACGTCGCCAGGAGAGCCAACGACCGTCACTCCGCCGCCCGCGACGCCGGCCCCGTCGTCGGCCGCTCCACCTGGACGATCTTCGTCTCCGGCGCCGCCAGAATCACCCGGCCCAACGACAGCAGCTTCGCCTCGTCGAGCTTCTCAAACCGCGTGCGCTCCAGCTCGCCGATGACGATGTACTGAACGTCGTATTGATCCAGCAATTCCGCCGTCCGAACCGCGTCATCGGATTGATAAATCTCCGCCACGTCCGCCGACCGCTGCCGAACCACGCCATAGTCGTCGCGCCACAGCCACTCGTGCACCTGCCAACCCAGCACCGTCGGCAGACCCGTCGCCATCGAAATCCGCCCGTGATCGGTGTAGCTCTCCCCGTCCGACTCCAACACCACCGGCCGGCCTTCCATCGACTCATTGAGCCAGCGGATCGCGATCGCGTCGCTCGGATGCGCCTTCCGCATGAACCGCAACCCGTCAAGCCCCTTGTACTCCTCCACCGAAGGAACCGAGTAATACCCATCCACCGCGCGGCCCACGTACAGCATCGCCGGCGACAGCGCCCCGACCATCACAACCGCCAACGCCCCACGCAGGATCCGCGACCGCGGCGCAGCCGCCACCCGCACCGCGATATACGCCATGCACAGCGAGAACATGATGAACGCCTGATACGTCAGCTTGAACATCGTGTTGGCCCGATGGTGCGTCTTAAAGTAGATGTCCCGAACGAACACCACCTCGGGAACGATCACCAGACCGATCGCGCAAACCGCCAGCACCGCCACGTACAGGTCAGCCGCCGCCATCCGCCTCGGCCGAAGCGCCCGCCGCGCCGCCAGAAAAACCAGAAACACCCCAGCGAACAACACCGGCTGGCCCCACAGCACCAGCAGTTGCCGCACCGGGCTCCGCGACATCACCCAATCCACGCCATGCGCGAAACTCTCGAAATTCAGAATGAACGGCGAAGCCGCCGCCAGGCAGATCGCCACCACGCCCAGCGTGTGCACGATCGTCTCCGTCAGCCAGCCGTGCACCGTCCGCGCGGTCAGCATCGCCCCAGCCGCGAACACCGCCGCCGTCACCGTCAGGTACACCGCCACGTCCCACAGGTTCGTCATGTACATGACCGCCGACAGAAACCCGATCGCCGCGATCAGCGGCGCCGCCGTCGGCCGCGGACTCGCCATGTCCGGCGCGTCCCGCTCCTCCCGCTTGTGGCCCAGGTACGCCAGCAGACACGCCAGCAGCGCCAATACAAACGGAATGTCCAGCACGTGCCCGTGCAGGTCCGAGACCACAAACGAATACGACGGAAACTCG
The DNA here is from genome assembly GCA_012729815.1 of Phycisphaerae bacterium. NCBI lineage: Bacteria > Pseudomonadati > Planctomycetota > Phycisphaerae > Phycisphaerae bacterium. The sequence continues at coordinate 4,889 of JAAYCJ010000347.1, forward strand.
TGGATCGTCCGATCCTCGCTCCCCTCGAAGTGGCCGATGTATCGCGTCGCGTTCGGATACCAGTAGGGCGTCACGGACCCCTCATGAATCCCGTGCCGCTGGGCGAACGGCAGCGCGTACGCGAACACGAACGCGTGCAGATTGCCGCCGAACGTCAGCAGCGCCGCCGCCAGCAATCCGCCCGCCACCGCCGCACTCCGCCGCGACCGCGACAGGTGCAGCAGCGTTGAGCCGAGCGAGAACGCGCCAACCGCGCTCAGCGCCGCCAGCGTCGCGATCATCAGGTTATACCCCACCGCCGCCGGCACCCCCGAAAGCCGGATCAGCAGCGCAGTCAGAAAATGCCCGAAGTAGTAATAGTTGATCGCCTTGCCCGCAAACCACATGTCCGCCGGCGGCATCCACTCGGCCCGCAGCGCCGAATTGACGAACCCAAAATCCATGAACTTCTCCAGCCCATGAATATCCGGCTGCAGACTCCGCACAAACGACCAGCCGACCAACACGGCGAGGAACAGCAACTCCTCGCCCATCCACAGCCGCCAGCATTCCCCGACCGCCCGCCGCAGCTCGCCATAGTCGGTCAAAAACACTCCCACCGCCAACGCCATCGCCGCGGTCACGATCACGCCCGCCGTCCCGCCGAACGCCAAAACCCGCAGCGACGAACCAAGCCACACCAGATATCCCACCGCCGCCAATCCGAGCACCTTCGAAAAAACGTACCCGCGATCGAAAAACACTCCGAACAGCCGATTCCCCACCGGCAGCAGCACCAACCCCATCACCATCAGCACCGCCCACCACGCCGCCAGATGACCAGCGTGCTGCGCCGCAAACGGCCTGACCAACTCCGACAATCCCGTCATCCCGCCGCCTCACCAAATGACGCAAGCATCCGCGCCGCCTCACGGCCCAACCGCACCGCGTGATTCTGCCCCCGATCCTCCGGATACACCTGCGCCATGCTCGCCGCCACCACGTTCGGAAGGGCCGTCCGCATCGACGGAACCGCCTTCGCGTATCCCGCCAGCGCCACCGGCTGGGCGTACGCCGCGCGATACACCCGAAACTCCCTGACGCTCTCCCGCCGAAAACCCTCAAACACGCCGCCGAGACGCCCGAGGAAAAGCTCCGCCACCTGCCCGTCCTCCATCCGCCACGTCGCATCCTGCCGATCCACGTACGCCGAAACGTACACCACGTGCCCGTCGTACCGCTCCGCCGAAACCAGCTTGGTCTGCTCGATCACCGCGACGAACGGAAAATCCCGCTCCGCGATCGACGTCCAGTAGTACGGCGAAAGCGGCCGATCCAGCACCAGCATCAGACACACGTTCGCCTTGTACCGAACACCCCGCAGCGCCTCCGCGTACGCCGGCGCCGACGCGCCGACCATCTGGGCCAGCACCGGCGGCGCCACCGTCGCCACCGCGCCGTCAAACGTCTCCACGCCGCTGCGGGTTTCCACCTCAACGCCGCCGACCGCCGCCGCGATCCGATCCACCCGGTGCCCGCAGCGGATCTCGCCGCCGCCCGCAACGATCCGGTCCGCCAGCGCGTCGTACAGCGTCGCGAAACTCCCTTCCATATAACCCAACCGCTCCGCGCCCAGATGCCAACTCCGGCTCGACGATCGCTGACGGATCCGACTCCACAGCCACGCCGCGCTGATCCCGTCCGCGTCGTCGCCGAACTTCGCCCGCAACAGCGGCGACCAGATCCGCTCATACACCGCCGATCCCGCCGACCGCTCCACCCACCCCCGCGCCGTCACCGCATCGAGCCGCCGCCAATCGCCGACCAGCCGCACGCGAAACAAAAATGCCGCCAGCGCCATCCGCTCGCCCAGCCTCAACCCTTCCAATCCCAGCAGATCGATCGGCGAACTAAGCCGCTGCAGCCGGCCGCCCACAAAAATCGCGTTCCGCGGCGAACTCCACCGCAGCTTCGACGACAGACCCAACTCATCAATCAGACCGATCGCCTCCGCGTCGCCGGTAAAAAGATGATGGTAAAACTTCTCCACCCGCCCCGCTCCCACCGCCGCTGTGCCCAACAGCCCGCCGTAATTCTCCTCGACCTCAAACACAACCGGCGCAGCCCCGCACCGGACCAGCTCGTACGCCGCCGCCAGCCCGGCCGGTCCCGCTCCGATCACCGCTATCCGTCTCGTCTCAGCCACCGCGGTCCTTTCTCGCTTCGTCGGTTTATTCTATAAACCACAACCACCGCCGACCAACTTTTCCCGACCCGCACCCGGCTCCGAATCCACCCGTGCATTCCATCCCGACGCCCGCTAAACTTCCGCTGTGGGGTTCACGAAATCTCGATCGGGAGGACCAACCGATGCGCCTTTATCTCGTCCAACACGGAAAGGCCGAAACCAAACAAAACGACCCGCAACGCCGCCTCACCGCCGACGGCCGCGCCGAAACCGACAAAATCGCCGGATTCCTCAAACCCGTCCAACTCGGCGTCGCCCAAATCTGGCACAGCGGAAAATCGCGGGCCCGCGAAACCGCCGAAATCCTCAACCGCGCCGTCCCCGCCGACGACGGACTCATCGAACGCGAAGGCCTTTCGCCCGACAGCCCCGCCGAACCCATCCGCGAAACCATCGCCACACTCCAGGGCGACCTGATGATCGTCGCCCACCTGCCGTTCCTCAGCAAACTCTGCTCCGTCCTGCTCCTGGGCCAGAAGGACGCCGATCCGGTAGACTTCCGAAACGCCGGCATCGTCTGCCTCGAACGCGACGCCTGCAACATGTGGCGACTCCGATGGATCGTCACACCCGAACTGCTCCCGTGACCGTCGGTACAAACAGGATAAGCTGCTGTCATTATCGACGCACCAACCGGCAACGGTGGCCCTGTGCCCACAATCTCGATATCATGTGATATCGCTGCCGCCGGCTGCACACAGGAGGCACGCCCATGACCGTCACTCTCTACACCGTCGGCCACTCCAACCAGACCCTCGACCAGTTCCTAACCCTGCTGCACGCCTTCCAGATCCGCCGGCTGGTCGACGTCCGACGATTCCCCAGCTCCCGCCGTTACCCCCATTTCAACCGCGAAAACCTCGCCGAGTCCCTATCCGACCACAAGATAGAGTACCTCTGGTGCGAAGCCCTCGGCGGCCGACGCCAATCCGAGGCCTCCGCCGACTCCCCCAACTCCGCCCTCCGCGACCCGGGCTTTCGCCACTACGCCGATTACATGATGACCCAACCCTTCACACAAGCCATCGACCACCTGATCGACCTGGCCAAAAACGCCGCCGCCGCTGTGATGTGCGCGGAAAAACTCCACTGGCGGTGTCATCGCCGGTTGATCGCCGACTACCTGACCGCGGTGCGCAGCGTCAGCGTCCAGCACATCCTCGACCCCGGCCGCACGCTGCCCCACGTCCTGACCGAAGGCGCAGCCGTCGAGAATCAGCGCCTAAGTTACCCTCAGCCAACGCTTTTCGACCATTCGCATGATCGAAAAGCCGACTAACGCTGGTACGTCCCGGTCAACTCGCCCTGCCCGATGATGTTCCCGGACATCCTGTCCAGCAGCTCATCCTTCGTCGCCCCCGGTTCGGTCATCACCGGCTGATCCAGCGCGTAAATCTTGAAGTGATAGTGATGCACGCCATGCCCCTTCGGCGGGGCCGGGCCCTTGTAGCCGATCGTGTCCCAGGTATTCCTGCCCTGAACCGCCCCTTGCGGCTCAGCCAGCTCCGGCGTCGCCGGCGACGCCTCCGGCAATCCCGTCGCGCCGGCTGGAATGTTGTAGATCACCCAGTGCACCCACGGCTTAGGCGTCGGCGCGTCCGGGTCGTCCACGATCAGCGCCACGGCCGCCGTCCCTTCCGGCAACTCACCCCAACTCAGCGGCGGGCTGACGTCCTGCCCGTCGCCGGTGTACCGCATCGGGATCGCCTGACCCTCCTCGAACGCCGAACTGCGCAGCGCGATCTTCTCCACCGTTCGCTTGTCCATCACTTGGCCCCCTTTCCGTTTCGCCTCGCCCGAACGCGCCCCGGACCTATCACAGCCGATCGGCGCAAACAAACACGCCACGATCAGCAACGCCGAAACACCACGGGCTGCGCATCTCATGCCGAAACCCCCAAACAAAGTCAACTTCAAGAAGCTCCCCGAATATGCCCATCTTACCGCACCGGCGTCCGAAGATCAAACGCTTTGCCGCCGGCAGCCAACCGCTATCGGGCCACCGGTTTGCGCCTGCGTTTGATCGCCGCGCCGCGCTCCTCGGCGGTGAGCTCGAACACCTTGTCCCACAACGCTTCGTCGACTTCGGTCCAGGTCACCTTGCGGCGGCTCATCGCCGTTTTGGCCGTGGCGTACAGGGCCCGCTTGCCGAAGCCCTTGGTGATCACGCCGTTGACCAGCCACGCGAACGACGGGATCGACTTGGGCAGCGGCTGGCCGGTGGCCATCAGCAGGCACATCGAGCCGACCACCGCCCCGGTGTTAAACAGCGTGCCGATGCTCGTCTTGGTATGGTCGCCGATCATCGCCCCGACCTTCGTCGAGCCGGTGTCGATCGTGCGCCCGTTGAGCATCACCTCGACGCTCGTGTAGTCGTTCTTGAGGTCCGAGTTCGTCGTCAACGCCCCGAGGTTCACCCACTCGCCCACATACGCGTGCCCGAGGAACCCGTCGTGGTACTTGTTCGAATAGCCGTGGATGATCGACTCCTCGACCTCGCCGCCCACCCGGCACTCCGGCCCGATCGTGCAGCCCTCGCGCAGCTTGGCGCCCAGCAGCAGCGACTTGGGCCCAATGTACGCCGGCCCTTCGATCCGCGTGTACGGATGCACCTCCGCCCCTTCCTCGATGTACACCGGCCCCCCCGTCACGTCGATGCACACGAACGGATGGATCGTCACGTCCTTGCCCACGTACAGCCGGTCCTTCGGCCCGCGCACCGCGTGCGGCTCCTCGATCGTGCCGTTCACGCCATACCGACCGGCGGCTTGGAAGTCCGCCGCCAGACCCGCCCCGTTGGCCAGCATCAAATCCCACGCGTGCTTCGCCATCGGGGCTTGCACCGTGACCTGCTTTGCGTTGGCTTTTCCGATCAAGTCGTCCAGCGACGCGACATTCTCGGGAACGTCCTTCTTCTCCAACCGAAGATAGACCAGATCGCCCTTAGCCGTCACGCCGCGCTCGCTGGGCCCCGCCCGCGGCAGCGCGTAATCGTTGCACAGCACCCGCCCGTTGACGATCAGCAGATCATCGCCCGCCAGAAAACTCACGTCGTTGACCGGCCGCTCCAGCCGCCGCTTGACCACCTCAGCCAGCCACTCGCGACAAAAATAGCCGATCGCCGACGTCGCGTACTGCCGCTCGATCTTCTCCGCCAGGCTGTGCCACCCGCACTTGAGCTCGAACACCGCCCGACTCAACGCCAACGGATAGAAGTCCTCGAACCGCGAATCCTCGAAAATCACCAGCTTCATGGTTGCCTCCCTTCGGCGCCGCCTCCATCCAATACCAGTCCACCGTCGCGACCGCCACCCAACGGCCGCAACCTTGTGAACTCCGACGCAACCGGCCCCTATCGTCAACGCGTTAACGATACGCCGCGCAAAGATCAAGCAAAATGTCCAAAACCGCCCCGCCAAGCCCCCCATCGCCGGCAGTTGCCTCTTGCCAAATCCATGCCTCTCGATACGATGGTGGCACGCCGGTCGGAATATCCGGATCGAGGAGATCGCATGCTCAAACAACCGTCGTTCACCCAACAGGAATACCAGGACCGCCTCGCCCGCGTCCAGCGCGCCATGGCCGATCGCGGCCTCGGCCTGCTCGTCTGCCACAACCTGGCCAATATCTGCTACCTCTGCGGCTTCCAGACCCTCGGCTCCTACGGCTACGGCTTCTACGAGCTGATTGTCCCCGCCGACGGCCAGCCGACCCTCTTCGCCTCCGACTTCGAAAGCCACAACGCCCGAATCTTCTCCTGGCTCGCCGACGTCGTGACCTACGACGTCCCGCCCGACGCCGATCGCGGACCGGTCGCCGTCCTGGCCAACCTGCTGACCGACCGCGGATGGGCCGAGGCCAGGATCGGCGTCGAGACCGGCCACTACGCCATGACCGTCGGCCAGTATAGGCAGTTGACCGCGAGACTTTCCAAAGCCGACCTCGTCGACGCCACCGACCTCGTCGACACCGTCAAGATCGTCAAATCCTCCGCCGAAATCGACGTGCTCAAACGCGCCGCGGCCCTGACCACCGCCGGAATGCTCGACGGCATCGACGCCGCACGACCCGGCGCAACCGACAACGCCGTCGCCGCCGCCATGTACGCCCGCGTCATCCGCGACGGCGGCGAGTACTTCAGCCTCCAGCCCATCGTCACCACCGGCCGCCGATCCGGCATTCCCCATTCCACCTTTCGCCGCCAGACCCTCGCTTCCGGCGACAACGGCTTCCTTGAACTCTCAGCCGCCGTCGAACGCTACAGCGCGCCTTGCCTGCGGACCGTCTGCCTCGGCCAGCCGTCCGACGCGGTCAAACGCGCCTTCGACGGCTGCCTCGCCGGCACCGACTCGCTCATCGAGAACATCCGACCCGGCGCCTCCGGCCGCCAGGTCGCGCGACGCGCCGCAGCCGCCCTTCGCGCCGTCGAACCCGACCTGCTCTGGCACGGTTACTACGCCTATTCCGTCGGCCTCACCTTCCCGCCCGCCTGCTCCGACTGCGTCAGCCCCTGCGAAATCACCGAAAAAAACGACCTGACCCTCGCCGCCGGCATGGTCTTCCACGCCAGCATCTCCCTCCGCCAGGTCGGCCAATTCGGCGTCACCCTCGGCGATACCGTCCTGGTCACCGAAACCGGCTCCCAGCGCCTCACCCAAGTCCCCCGCCAACTCTTCGTCCGCTGACATGCCCGCCCGCGGCGATCCAGCCGGGCGGGTCGCGGCCGTCTTGCCGCTTCTTGCCCGCCGACCATTGCAATGCCCGTGCCCGCCCCATAAAATGCGCCTCGTCCGCGAATGGCCGTAATCCAGATTCCAGGCGTTCAACGAAAGGTCAACCGATGGCCGAGCAGATCTTCGAACCGTTGCCCAAAACCGAAGTCATCAAGGCGGTCGAGCGAAGAAACCCGACTCGAATCCCGCTGGTCATGGCCCGCTGGTGGGGCGAAGGACTCACCGAACAGTACGGCGACCGCCTCCGCCAGCTCGACCGCTATCCCGAAGACGCCGTCATGGTCACCGCCGACTCCGTGCCCTTCGGCCAGATGGGCCTCTCCTGGTACGACCCGCAACAAGCCGCCAAAGCCCTCGACGCCCGCGCCGTCCTGCCCGACTGGAAACACCTCGACGAATTCATCGACAAAATGCCTGACCCGGACCGCCCGGGACTCTTCGACGACCTCAAGCGCCAAGCCGACCAGCACCGTAAAACCGACCGCTACGTCCTCTTCACCCTATGGAACCTCTTCTTCGAAAAACCGTGGGTCATCCGCGGCATGGAAAACCTCATGCTCGACTACTACGAGCATCCCGAAGAGGTCCACCGCCTCCACGACGCCCTCTGCCGAAACTACGTCGGACTCATCCGACGCGCCAAACGAGAACTCCAACCCGACGGCTTCTGGACCAGCGACGACCTCGGCAATCAGCGGCAACTGATGATGAAGCCCGACCACTTCCGCGAATTCCTCAAACCCTACTACTGCCGCGTCGGCGACGCCTGCCGCGAAACCGGCCTCCACTTCTGGCTCCATAGCTGCGGCGACAACAGCACCGCCCTCGACGACCTGATCGACGCCGGACTCGACGTCTTCCACCCCGTCCAGAAACACACCATGGACGAACGCCAGACCGCCAAACGCTTCGGCGGACGACTCGCCTTCCTCGCCGGCTTCGACGTCCAGCACATCCTCCAGGAAGGCACGCCAGACGACGTCCGCGCCGAGGTCCGATTCCTCATCGACACGTTCGACCGGCCCGACGGCGGCATGGCCCTCGCCGCTGGAAACGGCATCGTCGCCGGAACCCCCTTCGAAAACATCGAGGCCTTCCTCGACGAAGCCGTCCGCTACGGCGCCCAACACCGCCGCCAATTCAACCCATGACCCGCGACGCCGACCGAAAGGAGACCGCCGTGACCCGCATCGGCATAGCCTCGCTGATCTGCCTCCTGCTGATCGCCGGATGCGGACGGCCCGACAAACCCGGCAAACACAGCCGCAAATCCCGACACGCCCAAACCCAGCCGGCGAGCATGCCGGCCATCCCGCCCGCCCAGCCGCTGCCCGCCGACCTCGTCGACGAATTCGACCTCCGCGATTTCCCCGAACCCTCCGGCCTCGTCTTCCATCCCGCCCGCCAGACCCTCTTCGTCGTCGGCGACGAAGGAGACCTCGCCGAAATCGCCACCGACGGCACGACGGTCAACCGGGCCGAAAATCCCCGCCGCGGCGACTACGAAGGCGTCGCCGTCGATCCCGCCACCGGCCTCCTCTACGTCGCCCAGGAAGGCGCCGAAACCATCCACGAAGTCGATCCCAACTCCTTCGCCTTCCTCCGCAGCTTCCAGATCCAACGCCGCCTCGGCGAACAACTGATCCTCAAGTACGGCAACCAGGGCATCGAAGGCGTCGCCTACGTGCCCGACCCCAACCACGCCGACGGCGGAACCTTCTTCGTCGTCAACCAGCAGTTCAAACTCAAGGATCCCGAAGACCTCTCAGCCGTCGTTCAGGTCGCCGCGCCCCTGCGCCAAAAAACCGAAGGTTCCAGCATCGTCCCCATCCTGCGGTTCGTCCAGATGCCCATCACCGACCTCGCCGACGCCGCCTACGACCCAGCCTCCGGATGCCTCCTGATCGTCAGCGACGAAAACGACCTGCTCCTCAAGATGACCCCCGACGGCCAGGTCGCCGCCGCCTGGACCCTCCCCGGACGCGACCAGGAAGGAATCGCCCTCGACGACCGCAGCCACCTCTACATCGCCCAGGACACCGGCGGAATCCTCAAACTCAAACTCCGAAAACCCCTCTAACCCCGCCGCCCTCAGCCGCCCCTTCAAGACAATACGGACCACGCGGAAAAGCAGGACTCTCATGTAGATGTTATCAGGTCCGCCGCCTCGGCGGACTCTTCCTTCATTCTGACTTCCGGCTCCCGGCTTCTTTTCTCTCGTCCGCGTCGTCCGCGTGCTCCGTGCCGTCCCCGAAATCCGTCAAAGGCAGCCCATCGCCCGGCGTCAGCCCCTACGGGCAACCCTGGTGGTTGCCCTTCGCACGCGGCCGACAGCGAGAACAACGGCCCGCGCCAACCGTTTTTGAAAACCTCCACCGCCCGATCCGTCGATAGAACCGTAAGGTGCATCCTCCGGACGCTCCAGTCCATCGCGGATCAGGAAAACAACCATGGCCAACAAACCATCACCAACACCCTCAAACCCCCAGCCGACCGCCGACCGCGCCAAACACCCCTACCTGCCCTATCTCATCTACGCCGTCCTCGCCACCGCGCTGACCCTCGGCGGCGGCGCGGTCATGATCTTCTGGTCGATCCCCGCCTATCGCGAATTCCACGCCAGCCGGGCCTGGCCCCAAACCGACTGCCGCATCCTCGCCAGCCACGTCGAAACCCACAGCGATCCCAACGGCGCCACCTACTCCGCCCAAATCGAATACACCTACCAGGTCGACGAGCAATCCTACCGCGCCGACCGATACCAGGTCATCGACTTCTCATCCAGCAGCAGCCGCCGCGCCGCCGCCGTCCGCGAACATCCCAAAGGTTCTCAGCGAACCTGCTTCTACAATCCCGCCGATCCAAGCCGCGCCGTCCTCAACCGCGACTACAGCGCCGGCCTCCTCCTCGGCGCGATCCCGCTCATCCTCTTTGCCGCCGGATCCCTCATGCTCGCCGTGCCCGCCGTCAGATCCCTCCGCGCCAAACGCGACTCCGCCGAACGCGGCCTCCGCCGATCAACCGACCGGCCCCGACCCGTCACCCTCACCTCCACCGCCGCCCGCGTCAAAAAACTCCTCATCCTCGCCGTCATCACCGCCATCTTCGCCGGCGCGCTCGCCTTCATCGTCTATGAAATGAGCGGCGACCTCAAAGAAGGCGTCTCCTTCGACGCGATTTTCGCGATCATCTTCATCGGCGGCTTCGGATTCGTCAGCCTCATCCTCCTGCTGTTCCTCGTCTCGACCGCCCGCTCTCTCCTGAAAGACCCCAAATTCACCCTCACCCTCGACAACGACCGCCTGACCGCCGGTCAAACCATCGAACTCCGCTGGCAACTCACCGGCCAAACCCGCCAAATCGCCCGACTCGCCGTCCACCTCGTCGGCACACGCTACGAATCAGCCGCCCGCCGCGGCAAAACCGAAGGCCGACAGGTCCAGTTCGCCAGCCACCAACTCCTCGCCGTCGACGACCCCCTCCGTATCCTCCGCGGCGCCGATCAAATCGACCTCCCAGCCGACCTGCCGCCCACCTCCGGACCCTTCCGCGGCAACGTCAAATGGACCCTCAAAATCAAAGCCGAAAACCACAACGGCAAAAAACTCTTCGATGACGACTTCACCATCCAGGTCGCACCGTAACCGCAGGATGGAACATCGTCGCGCCTCCGGGCTGAGATAGGGCGAGCCAAGTCTTGTCAGAAAGCCTGTTGTTTTCAGCGGTAGGATGTCTGGGTATAATACGTCCTTGGCAGAGAGTACTGGTGGCCCCATGTATTTTTCGGAGGTGCGGCACATGGCTGGTCGGAAGCAACCTGTCATTCATCTTCTTGCTGATGGCAACAACGAAAGGGGTGATCTGTTCACTCGGCTCATGACAAAGGTGCTCGATGAGCATGGCTACCAAATCATAGGGTGCAATGTCCACAGCACTGGCTATGAAATAGATATTCAGGCAAAGGCAAAGTTCGGAAACCAGCCTCTCTACGCCGAGTGCAAAGCACACGCTCAACCTGTTTCGGGCGAGGTCATCAGCAAGTTCTACGGCGTGTACGCCGATCGTTACGACAAAGACAAAACCTGTTCAGGAATGATCTTCTCGCTGTCGGGATTCAACGGCCCGGCCAGAGCCTACTACGAAGAAAAGCCCCCAGAGGTCAAAGAAAGATTCAAGCTCTCCGACGGCACGGACATTCTCCGTCTTCTCCAGACCCGAAAGCTGATTTGTTCAGAAGATCTAGTGGTCGACAGGATGAAACGGGAAGTGCCGAACCTCCAGACTGCGAGGGCAGAACTGGCCTACGGAGAACACGGGCTGGTTTGGCTGGTGATCCTCGCGGATCAAGGCAAAGAGACGCATTTCACGTTCCTCAACGCGACTGGGGATAGGCTGCACGCTGATATTGTCGGGGACTTCGCCAAATATCTGCCTGGATTGGCGGCTCTTGCCCCTTTGTCTTGTGGGCCGTCCATCGATCTGGAGGCGCAGAAGACCGCGTATCTTCAGCGGCTGGCCGACGCCTTTGAATGGGTGGACATGGGTGGTTTGGCTCCGCAGGCAGGGCCTGAACTGCTGCGTGTACGACTCGATGACATCTACACGAACCTCCAGGTTCAATGTGATGTTCCGATACTTGAGAGCTTTGTCCGGAGTGACTTTGATATCCGGCGAAGACTTGTGGAGCGAGGTGCTTCACCGTTGGATATCCTTCAGGAGCTGGAAATGGTTTCGCTGCAAAGCTCTTCACGCACATCGGGCGAAAGCTCTTCGCCGCATACGACGATTCCGGCGACCAATGTCGTCAAGGGCAGACGTGTGGTTGTGCTTGGTGATCCAGGCTCAGGCAAATCCACTCTTCTGCGCCACATTGCACGCAGCGTTGCTCTCGGCCGTGAGATCGCAGGTCTCGAGCGACCATTGCTGCCGGTCTACGTGCGCGTTGCCGAGTACGACGACTACTGCACCAAGCACGCTGCTGTTCCGCTGGCGGATTTTGTGCCGGTCGGGGCCAACGTACGTGAAATCCCCTTGTCGCGAGAGCTGCTCGAGTCACACCTGAAGGCAGGGCACTGCCTGTTTCTGCTCGACGGGCTTGATGAGATCGTCGATCCCGGCCGCCGTCGACAGATCCGCGATCGTATTCAGGACTTGAGCGACACGTGCGGAGAGTGCCACGTGATCGTGACATCCCGTATCGTAGGCTATAGAGAGGTGCAGCTTCTTCAGGGCCCTGATGACTTTGAACAATTCACACTCTGCCCTTTTGATGATGAGGCCATCAAGGCCTTCTCAAAGCGGTGGTACGAAGCTATTGGTCAGAGTGGTGCCATTGTGGACCCCACTCGGCAGAATGCTGGAATGCTGGCAGGTGGCATCCTTGCTACTGCTAGTGTACGGTATCTGGCGAGCAATCCCTTGCTGATGACGCTCATTGCCTTGATCTATTGGCGCGAGGTGCGACTGCCTCGTCGCCGGATTGAGTTGTACCGCAGTGCTTGCCAGATGCTGCTGAGCAAATGGGTCCAGACTCGGACGCCGGATGTTGTGATAAGTGAACGAGAGGCACTGACGCTTCTGATGGCGATTGCGTTTCACATTCACTCCACCAGTAGCTCAGGGCTGATATCCAAGCCGGAGCTAGAGCGTTTGCTCACCGCCCAACTGATTGATCCGGCGCGGAGCGGGCTCTCCGAAATGGAAGCTGGAAACAAGATTGAGGAGTTCCTTCGCATTGTCCCTCAGCACGTGGGCCTGCTGTATTCGAAAGGATATGACGACCATGGTTGTGAAGTTTTCGGCTTTCTGCATTTGACGTTTGAGGAGTATCTCACAGGCAGGGAGTTGGCTCGCCGGTGGCGACAGAAACAACTGGACCTGCCCCAGTACTTGCACCTTCCGCGCTGGCAGGAGCCAATCTTGTTGGCCTGTGCCCACCTTTCCGATGAGGATGACGAAGACACATCTAATCGTTTTGTTGAGGAGATATTCTCCGCTTCAAGTCCGTATGAAGACCTATGCCATCGCGATTTGGTGTTGGCGGCTCGATGTATTGGGGACGACGCTAGAGTGCTTCCTGGCTTGCGGAACAGGATACTTCAGAAGCTTGACGAAGTATTCCCTTCGCGCCTGTGGCCGCTCAACAGAGCCTTTGGCGAAGTCCTGCATGACATTGCTGCGAGCACGTCAGCGGTTCTCGCCAAGAACCTGATTCTCCGGAAGTATGATAGTGAAGACGCATATGTCCGTCGTGTTGCTATCGAAGTCTTGCTTCTGCTCACGGTACATGCGACTGACACGTGGATATTGGAGGTACTGCTGAAAGCGTCGCGTGATCCTGCGTCACATGTGAGAAGCTCGGCCCTTCTAGGATTGGGAAGCACATGCTCGCACGCGGACGATCCGAGGGTATTGCAGGCCCTGACAGGCGCGCTCGATGATCCTGAGTGGGCTGTTCGTGGCTTTGGTGTCCTGGCTCTAAGTCGGCCGGCTTCCTGGACCAAGGAGACTGCGATGGCAGCCGCTTTCAGGGCACTTGACGATACGGAGGATCTTGTTCGCACCTTCGCCATTATGATCCTGGGAAGAAGAGGCGATCTCGTGGTTGAACTGCACCAGTTGGGTGCCGTGATTGGTGGGTTAGAAGACGAGTCATTCCTTGTGAGGCATCAAACAGCTGAAGTCTTAGGCCAAATAGGAGGAGGTCGGTTTGAGCCCAGTATACTGGCAGCTCTCCTTAAGGCATTGGGCGATGCGAACGATCAAGTGCGGAAGGGTGCTGCGTCCGCCCTAGCACTGATTGGCCGCGGCCCAGGTGAAGTCTATGTGCTGCCCGCGCTATTCAACGCGCTGGCTGATCCAGCAGAGAATACTCGAGTTGCTTCGGCATCTGCTTTGGCAGAGATGGGTGGGGACTCACCGACGCTGCAGTTGCTCGAAGGGCTGCTCAGGGGGCTGGGAGACCCGAACGCCAATACGCGGACTTCAGCTACGTTGGCTCTTGGACAGTTGAGGCCCCCGGTCAGTGATTCACGTGTGGTGAGCGGGGTGCTCAACGCGCTGAAAGACCCGGACGCGAACGTGCGGAATTCAGCCGCCATCGCTCTGGGACAGATAGGGCAGAAGCACGCCAAACCAGACGTCGTGGAAGAGTTGCTTTCGGCGTTGACTGATCCGGACGCGAATGTGCGGAGTTCGGCCGCTTCCGCTCTAGGCCAGATCGGGCCTGCAGCCAACAGACCATGTGTGGTAGAGGGGCTATTCAGGGCACTAGACGATCCGGAACTGGGAGTAAGGGGCTCCGCTGCTCTCGCCCTTGGCCAGCTCAGTTCTGATGTGGCTGAGCCGCGAGTTGTGCAAGCTCTAGCCAAGCTCTTGAAGGACCCACAATGGGCTGTCCGGGGGTTTGCCGCCGAGGCCCTTGGCGAAATGGGTGAGCATACGGTGAAGCTGGGTGGCCTGGACGCGCTGCTTGAAGCTCTGACTGATCCGGAAGAGTTTGTGCGAGTTTCAGCCGTTTCTGCTTTGGGGCAGATGGGGACTTCTGCGGCCACTTCTCGCGCTGTTGAGGCTCTGGTCAATGTACTCACCGATCCAGAGGTCGGTGTACAGACTGCGAGTGCCTTGGCTCTTGGTCGGATGGGTGAACATGTAGCTAAGCCACAGGTGATTGAGGCGCTTGCCAAGGCGCTGGAAGCTTCGCAATACGCCTCAAGGGAGAGTCTTGCCGAGGCGCTGGTGGCGGTAGCAGTACACGCACCTGATGGGCAGATTCTGGAGACACTCGCGCACATGGCCTCAGAAGCATCGGATGACATCGAGGGTTCGCTCTCGAATGTGGCCTGCAGCGCGCTGTTGCGGTTGCTCCCTTACGTTCGCACAGGCAACGTCACCTAGATTCCGCAAGCCGTTGTACGCATGTGTCTCTGGCTGCACCACTGTACACCTGGGCGCTATTGGGCCGACGGTACACAGCCCATTTCAGACTCGGCGAACCTTGGCATCGGTTCCGCCGTCCGCCTTCGCCTTTCCTCCTGATTCACCTGACCCCCTGACGCCCCGACCCCCTGCCAGACATTCCCACAGACTTTCCCACCCGGCCGCCCGCACATCCACAATCTCTCCTGCATTTCTCCAGACCAATCCGCCATCTCTCTGCGCCCGTTCCCAGCCGCCCAAACCCGCCCCCAAATAAAATTATTTTTTTCTCCACCGCAACCGACCGCCAAGCCGCCACTTACATCAATCGCAAGCTCCCGCCCAATCGCCCCGATTTGCTTTTCGACAAACGTCGGACATCTTTATCGCGGACGGACCGGCAATCGCCGCCGCCCGCGGAGAAAAAACAATGGCCAAAACAAAAACCTCAACCAACAACAATACCAGACCAAAAACCTCCCAAGCGAACCGGAGCCGCGCACCGGCGACCCCAGGGGTCCAGACGCCGCGGGAACCTTCCCCAGCCGACGACCCCACCCGCCATCAAACCCCGCCTTCCCAGCAGCATGGCCCAAACAGCCCGACCCCGCCTCCGGCTCCACCGTCGGGCCAGGTCGATCCTCAAAACGGGGCCAACCGCCCCGATGCACCGTCCGTCACGCACCCGGAACTCATCCGGCAGGTGCGCCGAGACCAGCGGAACGACCTGGCCATGCTGCGCCTCGCCTTCGGAGCCATCATCACCCAACGCGACGACTCCGGCCAACTCAAGCTCGCCCAACTGACCCCCTCCGAACTTAACCAACTCGTCACCCTCGTCGGCCGACTCCACGAAGCCGAACGGGCCCTCCTCGGAATCGAATCCCCCGCACAGGACCAACACACCGATGACAACTTCGACTTCCTCGACGAAATGTCCACCCGCGAGCTTCTCGACTACTGCCGCGCCGAAGGCATTCGTCCGCCGCGTACGTGCCCGGGCGACCCTCCGACGCCATATCCTGATCGCCCTGGCCCGACGCGACCCGTGGGTCTTCCTGACCCATTTCTGCCGGACCCTCGACAGCCACGACCCGATCAACCCGATCAAACGCTTCCCCCCCAGGGAATACCTCTTCGAACTGACCGTCCTGTGGATGCGACATCCCCTCCTGGTCGTGGCCAAGTCCCGACAGATGATGGCGACCTGGCTCTTCGTCTGCCTCTACCTCTGGGACGCGATCACCCGCGACGGCCGCCTGATCTTCCTCCAGTCCAAACGCGAGGAGGATGCGATCGGCAGCCACCACGCCGCCACGGGCCTCCTGGGCCGGACCCGATTCGTCCTCGAACGACTGCCCCCGCGCCTGCGGCCGCCCTTCAAGGCGACCGCCAACAAGATCGAATTCCTGACCCGACACAGCGCGATCTGGGCGATCCCACAGGGCGCCGATGTGATCCGGCAACACACCGCCTCGGGGATCCTCTCCGACGAGATGGCCTTCCAAATCCAAGCCGAGGAGACCTACACCGCAGCCATCCCGACGATCGAGAACGGCGGCCGATTCACCGCGATCTCCACCGCCAACCCCGGCTTCTTCCATCGACTCTACACGGATGACCTCGCCTGCTCCGCCTGACAAACCGTCCGCCGAAGGCGGACTCCTAAAGCCTAAAGCCTAGAGCCTAAAGCCTACTCCCATGCTTCTCCAAACCCGAACATGCCGATCCGGTTTCCTCGCCGTCCGCGTCCACTACTCCGTCGACCCGCAAACCTGGACGCCCGACCGCATCGAAGCCATCCGCGCCGCCCTGCCCGGCTGGCGATGGCGAAAGGAATACGAAATCGACTTTACCGCCCGCGGCGGCCAGAAGGTCTTCGACCACTTCGACCCCGCCGTCCACGTGCGGCTCTGCCCCTTCGATCTCGAAAGCGGCCACCGCTACCGCGTGATCGACCACGGCCGCCGCAACCCAGCCGTCTGCCTCTGGTGGGCTGAGGACCGACGCACCAACACCGTCTACTTCTACCGCGAATACTACCAGGCCGACGCCACCATCGCCGACCACTGCCGCGCCATCCGCCGACTCCAGCACCCCGCTGAGACGCGAATGACCCTGATCGACCCGTCCACCCACCGCCGCACCGACGCCGGCCTCTCCACCGTCGCCGATCAGTACGCCGCCTACGGCGTCCGCACCATCCCCGCCGACAACAACCTCGCCGCCGGGATCGAAGCCGTCACCGTGGCCCTGACCGCGAGTCTGGCCCGATGGTCCCTCGAACACAACCGGCCGCACCGCTGGTTCGCCGATCGGCTGACAAACGCTTCGCGGATCGAGACGCTCGCCGACGATCGCGCGGTCTACTTCCACCCCTCGATGACCAACACCATCCGCGAACTCCAGCAACTATCGTGGGACCAGGACGCCGACCACGACGACGGCCGCGCCCTGTGCGAACGGATCCGCGGCGACGACCACTGCCCCGACTGCGTTCGCTACGCCCTGCTCAAAAACCGCGCCGTCCGACGCGGCGTGATCGGCCGCTCCCTGAAACGAATCTAAGACCTCTTTCTACCACGGAGAACCACATGGCCCTCTGGCGACGCATCGGAAACTTCCTGGGCTTGGCCGATCAGCCGCGGTCGCGGCAACTCCTGGCTGAGTTCGACAGCGTGCAGCGCCGCGCCCGCTTCTTCTCGGCGATTATCGCCAACGTCCTCGAAAACCCCGACCAGATCCTCTCGCGCTACGCCGCCGGCGAAGGCGTCGAGCTCTACCGCAAAATGGAGGCCTCCGACCCGACCATCTCCTCGGCCATGACCACGCGACGCGCCGCCGTCGTCAATCGCGGCTACGCCGTCGCCGACGGCGAGGCGCGCAGCGACGTGGCCGCGTACGTCCGCGAACTCATCGCGACCATCGAGAACTTCCGCGAGGCCCTCGAAGAGGCGCTCGGCGCGCTGACCACCGGCTTTGTCCCGCTGGAGATCTTCTGGACCGTTCGCAGCGGCCGCTGGTTCATCAGCCGACTGGTCGCCCGCGATCCGGCCCGCTACGTCTTCGACGTCGACGGCCGCCTGCGCCTGCTCACCGAATCCGAACCGGTCGAGGGCGAGCCGGTCCCGCCGCTCAAGTACATCGTCCACCGCCACCGCGCGACCGCCGACAACCCCTACGGCCGCAGCGTCCTGCGGCCGCTCTACTGGCCGGTGACCTTCTCGCGGGCCGGCTGGAAATGGTGGGCCACCGCCATCGAAAAGTACGGCATGCCCATCGTCACCGCCTCGTGCCCCGAGTCCGGCTCGCCCGAAGACCGCTCCCGGTTCGAGGAGTTCGTGCGCAGCCTCCAGGCCTATTCGTGGTCGGTCGTGCCCGAAGGATACCTGGTCGAGCTGCACGAGGCCAAACGCGCCAGCGGCGACGACTACCTGCCCTTCCTCCAGTACGCCGACACCAAGAAACTCCAGGTCATCCTCGGCCAGAACCTCACGGCTGAGGTCGCCGACCGCGGCTCGCGGGCCCAGGCCCAGGTGCACAACGAGGTCCGCCACGACATCACCCTCGCCGACGCCACCGCCCTGGCCGAGACGATCAACCGCCAGCTCATCGCCCCAGCCGTCGAGCTCAACTTCGCCGACCCCGGGCCGCGGCCGGTGTTTTCGATCCCCACCCATCCGCCGTACGACCTGGAAAAACTCGCCCGCACCTACGACGTCCTGGCCCGCCACGTGCGAATCCCCGAACGCTTCATCCGCCAGGTCTTCGGCATCGCGGAGTAAGC
>JAAYCJ010000348.1 GCA_012729815.1 Phycisphaerae bacterium
TGAAAAATGAAAATACCAAATAGCAAAGTGCAAAACCCGGGTGGGAGCGGCCACAGCGGCGGCAGTTCCCAGAGCTGAGAGCCCAAAGCCTTTCTTTCCGCATGGTCCGTGCCGGTTTCAGGGTTCGAAGCGGTGGGTTTGGAGTTTGAATTGGACGAGGCGGTCGCGTTTTTGCTTGGCGGCGTCGAGGAACTGGCGGATCTGGGCGGATCGGCCGGAGCGGACGGCGGCATCGAGCCGATCGAGCTGCTTTCGGAGGGCGGCGGTGGCGGCCAGGAGGTGGTCGGCGTTGGAGTCGATGATGTCGTGCCAGAGGTTGACATCGCCGGAGGCGACGCGGGTGGTATCGAGTAATCCGGGGCCGGAGACTTCGAGTTCGCTGTCGGTGCAGAGGTTGACCAGGGCGGAGGCCAGGACGTGGGGCAGGTGGGAGATTTTGGCCAGGATCCGGTCGTGGCGGTCGGGCGTCAGGTGCACCAGGCGCATGCCGAGGGCGGACCAGACCGATTCGACGAGGGCGAGGGCGTCGCGGCTGGTGGATCGGGTGGGGGTCAGGATGCAGGTGGCGTTGTGGCACAGGTCGGCGCGGGCGAATTCGACGCCTCGTTTTTCGGAGCCGGCCATGGGGTGGGAGCCGACGAATAAGTTCTTGTTGGGCAGGTACTTAGCGGCAAGCTGGCAGACGCGGCGTTTGGTGGATCCGACGTCGGTGACGACGGCTGAGGGTCCGATAATATTGGCGAGGCGTTGCAGGGTCGGTTGGAAAAGGCCGATGGGGGTGGCGATGAGGATCAGTTGGGCATCGGCCGTTGCGGCCAGGTCGAGGGAGCCGGCGTCGATGGCCCCGATGCGGAGGGCGGTGTCGATGGAGGCCTGGCGGTGGCCGATTCCGGTGATTCGGGCGGTCAGGCCGGCGGACTTGAGGCCCAGGGCGATGGAGCCGCCCAGGAGGCCGGGGCCGACGATCGCGATATGCTGTAAGTCGTTTATTTTGGGGATATTATCAGCCATAACGGGTGCTACGATTGTGGTGGACAGGATACCTGGGGCGGGGTGGCAAGTCCACTTTTTTCTTGAGTTGGGCGGCGGTTGTGGTTATGGTATGGTGAAAATTCGAAGTGTTCGCCGATGAGGTGACCTAGGGCTAGTTTTGGAGTGGGACTTTAGGCTAGCCCTTCATTTTTGGTTTTTGCGGTACGTGTCGCCGCGTGCGGAGCGGGTCGGGCGCCGGCTTGGGTTTGGGTCGGCGGTCCGCAGGGATTTTTGAGGACGAGACGATGACATCATCTGGTGGCAAGCGCCAGTTCAACGGCAACGGCGTGTTGGAATTCGAGCGGCCGATGGCCCAGATCGAGCAGCAGATCCAGGAGCTGGAGGCCCAGACGGACCGGGACTGCAGCGAGGAGATTCGCGAGCTTCGCTCGACGCTGGTGAAGCTGATGAAGAACACGTATTCGAGTCTCAAGCCGTGGCAGAAGGTTCAGGTGGCGCGGCATCAGAACCGGCCGCAGGTGACGGATTACATCCGGATGATCGTTCGGGATTTCTGCGAGCTGCACGGGGACCGTCAGTTTCGGGACGACCGTGCGATCGTGACGGGGTTCGGCCGGGTGGCGGGCCAGAAGGCGTTGATCATCGGTCATCGCAAGGGGAAGGACATCAAGGAGAAGGTGGAGTGCTACTTCGGCTGCGCGCATCCGGAGGGGTATCGCAAGGCGCTGCGGAAGATGCAGCTGGCGGCGAAGTTCGGGCTGCCGGTGGTGTGTCTGATCGACACGCCGGGCGCGTATCCGGGGATCGGGGCGGAGGAGCGCGGGATCGCGGAGGCGATCGCGGTGAATTTGATGGAGATGTCGCGGCTGCAGACGCCGGTGGTGTGCGTGGTGATCGCGGAGGGCGGCTCGGGCGGGGCGTTGGGGATCGGCGTGGGCGACCGGGTGGCGGTGATGGAGCACGCGTACTATTCGGTGATCAGTCCGGAGGGATGCGCAGCGATATTGTGGAAGAGTTCGGAGTACGCGCCGCAGGCGGCTGAGTGTTTGAAGATGACGCCGACGGAGTTGAAGAAGCTGGGGTTGATCGACGACATCATCAAGGAGCCGCTGGGCGGGGCGCATCGCGACCCGATGGCGGCGGCTGCGGCGCTGGAGCATTATCTGGGCGAGACGCTGTCGCAGTTGCGTCGTCTGCCGGTCGAGACGCTGGTGGCCCAGCGGTACGAGCGGATTCGGCATTTGGGGGAGTTTTTCACGACGGCGTCGAACGGGCGCGCGAAAAAAAAGATCGCGAGTAAGGCGAGCAGTAGCGGGTTGGTGACGCCGTCGGCGGCGCCGGCGCGGGCGGCCGGTAGCAGGGCCTAAGCTGCAGGCTTTAGGCTTTGGGGGTCCCTTCGGAGGTCCGGATGGTGAGACGGCTGCGATTCCACAGGAACGTACGGATGGCCTTTGGTGCGTTCCGCCAGACTTTCTTTGGTGATCAACGATCAGGAATATTTCAGATAGTCCTTGACATCCCATGATAGTACTGCTATATTATGGTCGTGGAGCCGTGAGGAACATGGGCGTGGGAGGCTCTAGCGGGAATGGGAGTTGGTAGTGGCGCGAAGATGGCTTGAGATTATTGGCTCCAAGCAAGCGTGTCAGTGCATATGGAAATCGTATCCGCGCTTTACCTGCCTCGGGATATCGTACTCGCAGGCGTAATCGGCTGAGATGCGTTGACTCCCTGATGGAGGAGGCCGATGGCGGTGCGCAGTGAACAAGGCGGATATCCGTTGTCCAAGGCAGCGTCCCGTTCTGCGGCCGGAGTCGCGACTGCGGGGCGAGCGGGTATGGGAGTTGCGGCACAAGCTCCTCCTCGCCGACAGCCGTCAGATTCGCTGGGCCGTCGTGTGGCAGAGGGCAGGGCCGCGATGTGCGCCAGAATGGGTGAGTTGACTTTGATAGGAAGCTGCAATCAAACAGGAGACAGCCATGCGAAGGTATGACGTGTTTTTCGGTTCGGTCGTGTTCGTAGCGGTTCTATCCGTGTCGGTTGTGCTTAGCGGGGTGGTAGCATATGGAGGTATGCGGAAAGGCGAATGCGCAGACGGTCCACGTCTTTGCCCCAGTACGGAGTGTGAAGACTACCCAGGCGGGAACTACGCCAGCGGGAAGTGCACGGGCGTGTTTTTGGTCATGTATTGCGACAACTCAAGTGACAAGGATTGCCCGACTGCCTTCTCGCGGTGCTCAGAAGCCCGGTGCTATAGTGACCCCAACTGCACTGGGATACGGATGTTCCCCTGTGATTTGCCTTGCGGTGTCTGCAACGTATGTGCCGACGTTGCGTAGGTGTTTGCCGCGGATGGCCCTGTGATGGGATGGGACGTCACTGTTTTCAAACGCATTTGGGGAGGAGCAAGATGCTGTTGCGGTTGTGTGGCTATGGGCTGCTGCTGACCATGGTCCTAGCGGGATCGACCGCCCTTGGCCAGGACGCTTGGGGCGAACGAGCCGGGAAAGGTCAGGAGGAGATTGGGGACATACTCTCGAGGGTCCAGGCACACGATGAGACCTGCCGGACGCTGGATGTCACATATATGATAGGGCACCGTTTCGCTCTCGATGTGGCGGCACGGGCCGCCTACTGGAGGCGCCAGGGGCGGGAAACCAGCAGTGTCGAGACGTGGGGTCCGAAGGACAGGGACATGAAGGGTCGATTCCTGATTGACGGTGTTCGGCTCCGCAAGAACGTCACGGCGATCACTCTGGACGAGGATGGTCAGGAGACGGGAAGAGAGACCATGTACGCCTTGTACACGGGAGACTCGGTCAAGCGTCTTGAAGTGGAGAGGAAGCGCGGGTTGGTGGGGCCGCCGGAGGAGCGCAACCCGATCATTCTCCAGGAGCTCCAGCCTCTTCATTGGGGTTCTTCGTACGGCGCACAGCCGCTTGGCGAGTTTCTGGGGGAAGGGACCATCGAGAAGGTAACGCATGACCGTCTCGACGACACTCGGGTGATCATATTGGACTTCGTTTCCAAGTACGATCAGAGGTTCAGATTCTGGCTTGCTCCCGACTGTGGCTACAGGTTCATCCGGTTGGAGCGCTACCGCGAATCGAGGCTGTTCATGCGTTTTGAGGTCGAGTTGGCTGAGCACAACGGCAACTGGTTTCCGAAGCATGGAACTTGGACGGCGTACAATCTGACCGACGACGGAGGGCCCGAGATCGATCAGACCGCGGAACTCACGGTTGAGTCAGTCACCATGAACGAGCCGATCTCCGAGGAGGATATGACCTTCGAGTTTCCCATCGGAACATTGGTGTCCGACATGTTCCTCGGGATCGGGTACCGGACTTCAGACTCCGGGGCGGAGCTTCAGGGGAGTGGATTGGCGGCTGGTTTGCGGGCGCCGGAAGACGGACCGGTCGAGGAGCCCAATGCTTCGCTGTCCGAGGAGACGGTGACGGACGATGCAAACGGCGCGAATGGAGAGCCTGCCCAGGCGGCCCCCGGAAGCAGCTCTCCGGAATCGGCGGGCACCACGAGGTCCCGATCGTGGATTTGCGGAGCGTTGGTTGCCGTTGCCGTAGGAGGCGTAGTCGCGGCGGTCCTCCGGCGGAAGGGAAAGCGGGTGGGTTGATGGCTTGGCTATCGGCGGCACGGAAGGTGGTTCTGACACACTGGGCTCTTCCGGCGGTTCTGGCTGTGGCGGCGGGCGTACCGCTGGGTATGTGGTTTGTCCGCCACGTTGCATTTGCGCGCGAGCCCCTGGTGATTGACGGGCAGACCTGGGCGCAGAAGGATGTGCAACCTGGCGCGAGCCTTTCGCGCCGATTCACGATAACCAACCGGTCGGCATCGCCCGTGCGCATCGAGTCGATCGAGAGGAGTTGCAGATGCACGACGGCTACGCTGGCCCCGAATCCCATTTTGCCAGGCGAAAGCAGCGTGCTCGATTGTACTCTGCATGTTCCTCCCGGCGGTGACGGCGCCAAGGCAACGATCGTCCTGAAGACGGATAACTCGCATCAGCCGACGGTCTCGGTGCATATGGAGGCGCAGACGCGCGATACCCTCACGATCGAGCCGCTTTCGCTGTACTGGCGACAAGAGACGGCTTCGGGTCCGTTTGTTCGTCGAGTGATTCTCAGACGGTTGGATGAGAGAGGTCTCAGCACACCGAAGGTTCATCTCCCGGCGGGCATGACGTGCGAGATTCGGCGGCTATCCGATGAGGCGTGCGAAGCCGTTCTTACGGTGGCGGAGTGGCCGGAGCGGGAGGACGCGGTGGTGGAGTTTCTGACCGATGTTCGCGGTTTCGAGCGGGTATCGCTCCCGGTCTGTTTTGAGGGATTGCCTCCTGTCGTGATCTTGCCCGAGACGATTTTGATATTCGGGCCTGACGGAAGGGGCTCGGTCTGCCTCTATGGGCAGAACGGATTGGCGGTTACGTCGGCGGAAGTCATCAGGCGACCGGAGTTCCTTGCCGTGACGTTTGCGCGCGACGATGGCGCGATGAAGGTCGAGGCCAGCATGAGCGCGAATACCGGGACTCTGAGCAATTCCGATCATATCGTCATCCGCGCAACGACGGATCAAGGCTCGCACGACCTGACCATACCGGTCAGAGTCTATTTGGATTGAGGGAAAAGAGCCTGTTGTTATCTCTGGCGGGTTGGGAAGTTCCGCTCCTTCATCCGCCGAAGGCGGACGGTTCTTTCGGGGGAATCCACGGCGGTTTGCGGGACGGGCGGCTTTCCGAGGCGTCTTGTGCCGGGAGGTGCCAGCCCCGACTATCGGGTTGCGGGGGGTGCGCGGGGTAGAAGAGTCGTTGTGGCGGGTGAACCTCGCCTTCGGCGAAAACCTCCCGCCCTACGGGGAGCGGGTCCAGTTGGCGAGGTTGGATTCTTTGTTGGGGATGAGGACGGTGTCTTTGAGGTTGGCTGGGCGGACGGAGAGGATGCCTGGGGTTGAACCGGCGTGGCCGGAGTAGTTTTCGGGTTGGGCGGTGTAGATGCTGTCGTTGTCGAGGCCGGTGTAGGGGGTGGTGGACCATTGGACGTGGCTGTCGGCGAAGAGGACGTTTTGGCCGTCGCCGCCGTGGTTGCGGCTGTTGACGTGTTGCTTGAGGTCGTCCGTGTTGGGCGGCGTGCCGTTGGCTGCGTAGTTGGGTTTTGGGCCGTCGTTGGCGTCGGCGGCGATGGGCGTGTTGGGATCGAAGCTATCGGTCCAGAGTTCGGCGGAGGTGCGGCCGTCGGGGAACCGGGTCCAGGGCTGGATGAAGGAGTAGGCGATGACGGCGTCGGGGCTTTTCCAGGGGAAGTCGAGGAGCGAGCGAAGGGCGTTCCATTGGGTGTGGTCGATTTCCTGGTCGGCCTGGTCGGAGGCGGGGCAGAGGAACGCAGATGGGACGAGCAGTCTGGTCCGGCAGAGGGGCCAGAGGTTTTCGGAGACGCTGTGATGGTGGTTGCGGGGAGACAGGTCGCTGGTGAAGGCGTTTTCGGCGGCGATCGTGGCTTGGCCAAATGCGACGATGGGGAACGAGCCGCGGTTGGATGACGCGTAGGCACTGAGAGCGGCGCCGATCTGGCGGAGATTGCCGGCGCAGACGGTTCTTGGCGCGACGCCGGTTGGGCGGCTGAGGAGGTCGTGGATCGGCCCCAGGAGCACGATGATCAGCAGGAGGGCGGGCAAGAGGAAGGCTATGTCGATCAGGGCAAGGCGTCGGGCCATGGGTTGGGCTCCGTGTAGAAACTATTGGTGTAGGATACCACATGGGATTGGGATGGGGAAGAGGCGGGTGAAGCGGCGTTGGCTGGGGGATTTGGGTTGGTTTGGGTTATGATGGGTGTTGGTGTGTTGAGGGGGAGGGCAGGCACAAGGGTTGGCCGTACGGGGGAGAGGGCGGGCATGAGGCTTGCACGTACGGGAGATGGGGGAGGTATGAGGGCTGGCCGCACGGTTGATCAGGAAGGAAAGGAAATGAGAATTGAAAACAGCAAATGCCAAGGTGCAAAATGGGAGGGATTAACCGGGGTGGGGGGGGGTATAAAGATCGATAGGCTTGGGTTTTGGCGAGTTTTTGGAAGGAGTTGGCGATGCGCGGTTTGGGATGGCTGATGACGGGCGTGGCGGCGTTGGCGTGGGCTGGGTCGGCGTGCGGCGAGGTGAGCGTGCACGGGATGTTCGGCGATCATGCGGTGCTTCAGCGGGGGATCGCGGTTCCGGTGTGGGGCAAGGCGGCGGCGGGCGAGAAGGTGGTGGTGACGATCGGCGGCCAGACGGCGACGACGACGGCGGGCGCGGACGGGTCGTGGCGGGTGAATCTCGAGCCGATGGCGGCGGGCGGGCCGCTGGAGATGACGGTGGCGGGGACCAACACGATTGTATTGAAGGACGTGGTGGTCGGCGAGGTGTGGATCGGTTCGGGGCAGTCGAACATGCAGATGACGGTGGGAGGAAGCCGGGACGCCGGTCAGGAGATGGCGGAGGCGACGTATCCGATGATCCGGCAGTGTTCGGTGGCGCATCGGCCGATGGCGGAGCCAACGCCGGAGGTTTCGACGTCGTGGACGGTGTGTTCGCCGGAGACGGTGGGCGGATTTACGGCGGTGGGGTATTTTTTCGCGCGGGATCTGCACAAGGCGTTGGGCGTGCCGGTGGGGATCATCAACAGCAGTTGGGGCGGGACGCCGGCTGAGGCGTGGACGCCGCGCGATGTGATGAAGGCGGAGGGGATCAACGCGGGGATGGTGGAGTATTACGAGCAGTGCGTGGCGAACCAGGACGAGATGATGAAGAAATACCAGGAGGACCTGGCGGCGTACGAGAAGCTCAAGGCGGGAGGGAAGATCCGCGACCGTCAGGAGGACCCGGGCGACAAGGGGTTCGAGCAGGGCTGGGCGAAGGTCGATTTCGACGATTCGGGTTGGGAGCGTATCGAGCTTCCGCGGACGTGGCCGGAGTCGATGGACGGGGCGATCTGGTATCGGCGCGAGGTGACGCTGCCGGAGGATTGGGCGGGTCGCGACGTGCAGATCAGCCTGGGTTCGATCGACGACTACGACGTGACATATTTCAACGGCGAGCGGGTCGGTTCGACGGGCAATGAGACGGCGAACTGGTGGGTACACTGGCGTCAGTACACGATTCCCGGGCGGCTGGTGAAGGCGGGGCGGAACGTGGTGGCGGTGCGGGTGTTTGACGACCTGTCGGGCGGCGGGTTTACGGGGATGCCGGAGGACATGTATGTGAAGGCGGCGGGCGGCGCGGAGCGGATTTCGCTGGCGGGGCCGTGGCGGCAGCAAATGGAGTTGAGTTTGCCCGCGATCCAGGTGAGCCGTCCGCCGAGCGTTCCGTTCGGGCCGAAGAATCCGAACGCGCCGGGCACGCTGTACAACGGGATGATTTATCCGCTGGCGCCGTACGCGGTTCGCGGGGCGATCTGGTATCAGGGCGAGTCGAACGTGGGCCGGCCGGGCGAGTACGCGCGGCTGCTATCGACGATGATTCGCGAGTGGCGGCGGCTTTGGGGTCAGGAGGAGTTTGCGTTCGGGATCGTGCAGTTGGCGAATTTCCTGGCGGTGCAGCGGGACGCGAACGTATCGAGCGGATGGGCGGCGCTGCGGGATGCGCAGCTTCGCGTGTCGCAGATGGACGAGAACGTGGGTCTGGCGGTGATTATCGACATCGGGGAGGCGGCGGACATTCATCCGAAGAACAAGCAGGACGTGGGCAAGCGGTTGGGGCTCTGGGCGCTGGCGACGGTGTACGGGCGGGACGTGGAGTACTGCGGGCCGATCTATAGGTCGATGAAGGTTGAGGACGGGAAGGTGCGGCTGAGCTTCGACCACGTCGGCGGCGGGTTGACTGCCAGGGGCGACGGACCGCTGAAGGGGTTTGCGATCTGCGGCGAGGATGGCCAGTTCGTCTGGGCGGAGGCGAAGATCGAGGGCGAGACGGTGGTGGTCTGGTCGGAGCAGGTGGCCAAGCCGACGGCGGTGCGGTACGCGTGGGCGGATAATCCGGTGTGCAATCTGTACAACGAGGCGGGTTTGCCGGCGAGTCCGTTTTGGGCGCGGGAGTGACGGCGACAAGAGTGGTCCGATGAGTATAATGAAAGCTTATTAGTAATTAGTATAATGATACTTGACATTTTTTACCATTATCGGTACCTTAGGGAGAAGGAGAGAGAGTTGGCGTTGCCTATCTGAGTTTTTGAGCGCTACTCTT
Source organism: Phycisphaerae bacterium (assembly GCA_012729815.1). Classification (NCBI taxonomy): domain Bacteria; kingdom Pseudomonadati; phylum Planctomycetota; class Phycisphaerae; species Phycisphaerae bacterium. The sequence goes on from JAAYCJ010000348.1 coordinate 9,220, forward strand.
GGGGTAGAAGGAGGAAGGAAATGTGGCGAGGGCTGGTTGTGGTGGCGGCGGTGGCGGTATTTGTCGGGTCGGCGGTGGCGACTCCCATCAACTACGGTGATTTTACCGGGGTTACGATGCGCTACCAGCAGATCTCGGAGGACTCGGGAACGGATCCACTTCCGCTGTATAATTCGCCGACGTTGGTCGGGGATACGCTGCAGTTTAACAACCTGAGTTTCTACTCCTCCTCGAGCGGCAACGCGGCCGACACGACGGATGGGAACCTGATGGGGTGGATCGAGGCGAAGGTGGGTTCGGTGATCCAGTCGATCGCGTTTGATGAGTACGGGGACGTTTCGCTGAACGGTAGTCCGCTGAAATGGGGCTATGCGAGCGTGACGAACACCATTTTTGTGCAAGTCCACGAGATCGACCGGGTGGCGGTGGCGCCGTTCACGTTTACGATCGACATGGTGATGACCCCGTCGGACGGGGACTGGACGCTGATGGACGACGGCTACGGCAGTTGGGACTGGGAGGGGCATCTGCTGGCCGACGTGACGCAGGCGCTGCGAGACAAAGGCTATGCGACGGGGTACGCGACGAAGCTCTACTTCGAGATGGACAACACGCTGAACACGTCAAGCGAAACGGGCACATCGGCGTACATTGCCAAGAAGCTGACGGATGGGCTGAAGGTGACGGCGTCGGTGGAGGTGCCGGAGCCGATAACGGTGCTGCTGATGGGTCTGGGGCTTGGGCTGCTGCGGGTTCGTCGGGGATAGGCTTGAGGTTTTTGGGTTTTTGAATTTCAGGGTCCGCTTTCGGGCGGACCCTTTTTCTTTTTACGCTTTGCGCGTTTGTGTTCGGTTTGCCTGTTGACCGTCCGGGGTTGTGAGCGTTTGGTCGGTGTTGGCCGAGCCAGTGTTTTGATTCAGCGGGGATCAACAGCTTACGGCGTTCGGTTCCAGTCGGCGAGGCGTCACGAGAACTTCGACGAGGTTGAGGCTGCGTCGCGGCATGGGTCGGCTCCTTGCAAAAGGTGGCAGGGAAAGAATAGCATGTTTGATGGCGATAGTCGAGGGTGATGGCGGTCGTTGTGGCGGGTGAACCTCGCCTTCGGCGAGAACCTCCCGCCCTACCGGTTGTCGGTGCGCGGTGTCGGCTTTCGTGGTGTTCCGCGTGGTCCGTGCCGGCGGGTTTTGGGGCTTGCTGAAATGGGCGGTTGGGTTGAGAATGGTGCTGAGTTTAGCGGTTTGGAAGGAGATGTGTGGCGTGAGCGCGATGACGGTTCTTGGAGCGGTGCCGGTGGATGAGCTGGGCGTGACGCAGATGCACGAGCACGTGCTGGCGAACAGCGACTATGACGGGAACGACTATAACCTGGTGATGGACGACGTGGAGGTGGCGACGCGGGAGGTCGAGTATTTCAAGGCGGCGGGAGGAAACACCATTGTCGATCTGTCGTGCGTGGGTCTGGGACGCGACGCAGCGGGCCTCAGGCGGATCGCGGAGCGGACGGGCGTGCACGTGATCGCGTGCACGGGTTTTTATCGCGAGTGCAGCTATCCGGCGTATGCGCGGGAGGAGACGGCGGACCAGTTGGCGCGGCGGATGATCCGGGAGCATCGGGAGGGGATCGACGATACGGGCGTCCGGCCGGGCATTCTGGCGGAGATCGCCACGGAGTACGGGGTGGGGAAGATGAGCGTGGGGGAGGAGAAGGTTTTTACGGCGGTGGCGTACGCGCAGGTGGAGACGGGCATGCCGGTTTCGACGCACTGCTGGGCGGGCGAGCTGGCGCACGAGCAGATCGCGGTGCTGACGCGGAACGGGGTGTCGCCGGGCAAGATCGTGATCGGGCATCTGGCGGTGGATGGGACGGCGGAGGCGCGGATTCCGAAGATCGCGGAGAAGGGGGTGTTTCTGGGGATCGACTGCATCGGGTACGCGTACGAGCGGGTGGTGGTGATGAAGGACGCGGAGCGGGCGCGGCTGGTGCGACGGCTGATTGACGCGGGTTTTTTGAACCAGATCACGATGTCGCAGGACGTGGCCCGCAAGCTGCTGTTGAAGCACTATCACGGGATCGGGTACGAGTATCTGCTGCGCCGCTTCGTTCCGATGCTGAGGGACAATGGGGTGACGCAGGAGCAGATTCATACGATTCTGGTGGAGAATCCCAAGCGGGCGTTCGCCTGAGAGGGGCGCGCTAAGAAGGTTTTTCGGGGATTCCTTTCTTAGTGGCGGTCGCTAAGAAAGGTCGCCTTCGCTGGGCAGGCGGCCGCTATCATCGGCACTACTGTGTGTTCAGTTATAGTTTAGGCTGTGAAATGCTGGGTGGGCGTTGGGTGGTGCGTCGGAACGACTCACCCTACCGGGAGAGCGGGCGTCTTTGGCGAGCGGAGGGCTGGCCGGAGGGTGGCGTTGCGGAGGCGGGCGCATAGAATATGGATTTGCGGCTTGGTGTGCGTTGGCGGAGACTGGAGCGGACGGCGATGTTGACGGCGGAGACGATAGCGGAGGCGAGGCGGGCGGTTCGGACGGCTCGCGGGCAGGGCCGTCGGGTGGGTCTGGTTCCGACGATGGGGGCGCTGCACGAGGGGCACTTGTCGCTGATGGCGGCGGCGAGGGCGGAATGCGAGTTTGTGGCGGTCAGCATTTTCGTGAATCCGATCCAGTTCGGGCCGAATGAGGACTATCAGCGGTATCCGCGGCCGATCGAGCGGGATCTGGCGGCGTGTCGCGAGGCGGGCGTGGACCTGGTGTTTGCCCCGTCGGCTGGGGAGATGTACCGGCAGGAGCGGCTGACGTCGGTGGTGGTGCGCGGGATGACCGAGGGGCTGTGCGGTCGGCAGCGGCCGGGGCATTTTGAGGGGGTGACCACGGTGGTGGCCAAGCTGTTCAATATCCTGGATCCGGATGCGGCGTATTTCGGCGAGAAGGACGCCCAGCAGGCGCTGGTGTTGCGTAAGATGGTGGTGGACCTGGACTTCCCGATCGCGATGCGTTTTTGCCCGACGGTCCGTGAGGCGGACGGGCTGGCCCTCAGTTCGCGGAACGCGTACCTGTCGGCGGACGAGCGGGAGCGGGCGCTGTGCCTGAGCCGGGGGCTGGAGGCGGGCCGCCGGATGATCGCGGAGGGGCGGACCGAGGCGGCGGCGATCGCGGCGGCGATGCGGCGGATCATCGAGGCGGCTGAGCCTGAGAAGATCGACTACATCGAGATCGTCGATCCGCATACGCTTGGGCCGGTGGCACGGGTGGCGGGGCCGGTGCTGATGGCGACGGCGGTGCGGATCGGGCGCACGCGGCTGATCGACAATATTCTCGTGGACAGCCAAGGGAATAAGATTAGAATGAACGATTTGTTCCTCTAGAAGTGGTTGCGGAGATTTCGTAATGTTGCTGAAGTTCCTGCGGTCGAAGATTCATGGGGCGAAGGTGACCGAGGCGAATATCAACTACATCGGATCCATCGCCATCGACACGCAGTTGATGGAGGCGGCGGGCCTGAGGACCAGCGAGATCGTGATGGTGGCGGACGTGGAGAACGGGAACCGGCTGATGACGTACGTGATTCCGGCGCCGGCGGGTTCGAAGACGATCTGTTTGAACGGGGCGGCGGCGCGGCTGGTGAGCGTGGGGGATACGGTGCTGGTGTTTTCGTTCGCGTATTTGACGGAAGAGGAGGCGGCGCGGCATCGGGCGAGGATCGTGCTGATGGGGGAGGATAATGAGGTCAAAGAGATTTTCGATCAGTGAGGGGGGAGAAGGCTCTAGGCTCTAGGCTCTAGGCTCTAGGCTCTAGGCTCTAGGCTTTAGGCTTTAGGGTCCGCCTTCGGCGGACGAAGTGCAGAATGCAAAGTGCGAAGTGCAAAGTGCAAAATGGGGAGGAGGGGCGGTTGGTCAGGGAGCTTGAGATGGAAATGACAAAATACGGGAGGAGTTGGTAGCTTGCATCCGACACTATTTCACCTGGGTCCGATCCCGATCCGGTCGTACGGTTTCATGATCATGATCGGGTTTCTGGTGGCTGTGCATCTGGCGGGGCGTCGGGCGAGGAAGGTGGGGGCGGATGAGGAGTTCGTGCTGAATCTGGGATTGCTGGCGCTGGTGGTGGGGATCATCGGGGCGCGGGCGTTTTTCGTGATCCACCGGTTGCCGCAGTTTCTGGCCCAGCCGAATCCGGTGTTGGCGATGCTGAACATCATCGGCGGCGGGTTGGAGTTTTACGGCGGGTTCCTCAGCGCGGTGGTCGCGGTGATCATTTACCTGCGGCTGAAGAAGAAGTCGATCCGGTGGTATTTGGACATTCTGGCCCCTTCGATCATGCTGGGACTGGCGTTCGGGCGGATCGGGTGTTTGCTGAACGGCTGTTGCTGGGGCGGCGTGACGAGTCTGCCGATGGCGATCCGGTTTCCGTATTTCAGCCTGCCGTTCCAGCACCAGGTGTTCGAGACGCAGCAGTTGGCGGTGCCGGGCGAGTTTCTGGTGGCCAGTCCGGATCGCAGCCCGGACCTGTTCCACGGCGAGATTCTGGAGATGACGGACGAGGAGTTCCAGGCGGAGCTGGAGACGGCCAAGCCGGACACGCCGCTTGGCGCGATTTACGGCCGGCATCACGGGCACCTGGAGCGGTACGGGGTGACGCTGGCGGATCTGCGCGAATTGATAGAGCGGATGGATTTGCGGTCGCTGCCGGTGCATCCGACGCAGCTCTACTCGTCGCTTAACGCGGTGTTCATTTCGGTGATTTTGGGGATGTATTTCTGGCGGCGGAAGCGTCACGGGATGGTGGTGGCGTGGATGTTCGTGATCTACCCGATCAGCCGGTTTTTGCTGGAGATGGTGCGGACGGACAACGCGCAGGACACGTTCGGGCTGACGGTTTCGCAGGGGGTGAGCGTGGCGGTGATTCCGCTGGCGCTGCTGCTGATGTGGGTGCTGCACCGTCTGCCGGAGGTCTCGCCGCGGGCGAAGGCCGAGATGGAGGCGCATGCGGCGAAGCAGGCCCGGCCGGTTGAGGGGAAGTGAGGCCTGTGGAAGACGTGGCGGGCGAGCAGCGACGATCGCCGCGGGATCGCGCAGCGGTCCAGGGGCTCGCGCCCCTGGCTACACCCCTTCGCCCCGTTGGGGCGACCGCTTTGGCGCGTAGCCATAGTGTGGGACGCCACAGGTCAATCGGAAGGCGGGTCTTGGGTCGGCTTATTGGAGTTTTGGGGAGACCTCGAGGGCGGATGGTGAGTAGAGGTCGAGGCCGCCGTCGGCGAGGTGGCGGGCGATGGCGATGGTTTTTTGGATCGATTCGCGGGTGTAGTCGCCGAGGATGGGGGTGCCGAGGGGTTGGCCGAGGGCTCCCTGGCACTGGTCGCATCCGAGGAGGCCTTGTCCGCCGCAAATTTGGCAGGTGACCACGCCGACGCCCTGGCAGGTGGGGCAGGTTTTTTCGCGGTTTGAGGGCAGGTAGCGGGTTTTTCGTTTGCCCTGGACGGCGATGCGCTGGCGGATTTCGCCGCGGCCTTTGCATTCGGGGCACCGCTGCTGGCCGCTGGCGGAGCAGGCGTGGCAGTCGGCTGATCCGGTTCCGCCGCAGCGGTCGCAGACGTCGGGGCGGGCTTGGCCTTCGCATTGGGCGGCGAGGTCGGCCAGCGCGACGAGCGAGACGTGGTCGGCCAGTTCGACGGTTTGCGGCGAGCGCATAGCGGCGCGGAGGTGTTCAGCGGCTTGGTCGTAACGGCCGGCGAGGTAGGCATCGAGTCCCTCGGCCAGCGCGGCGAGCGATCGGAGGCGTTGTTGGTCGTGGGCCTCGCGGAGTTCGGCGAGGGCGGCGACCTGGTCGGCGTCGTAGGGGTCGGCGAGCACGGCTGCGCGCAGCGACGTGACTTGGTCGATCGGATCACCGCGGCCGTTCTGGCCGGAGCAGATCGAGAGCGGCAGGGCCAGGGCCAACGTCCACAGCGTGATGATGCGTACCGTTCTATCCCGCATGGCGCACCCTCCCGTCGTCTGGCCGCTGGGCGACCCGCGATTCGGCGGCTTTTTGTCTGGCGAGCACGTCGCAGAGGTGGAGGTTGTGGCAGGCGGCGGCGCGGATTTCCTGGAGCACGTCGTCGGCTTCGCGTTGGGCCTGGCGGCGGTCGTCGGCGAGCTGCGCGAGCGGTTCGGCGAGGCGACCGGTCCGGTCGCGGGCCTGGGCCAGGAGTTCGAGCAATTCGCCGGCGGCGTCCATGTTGACGGCGATCCGCTGGAGGACGGTCCGGCAGGCGGCGAGTCGGGCGTGGCGTTCGGCGCGTCGCAGGTCGAGGGCGGCGGCCTGCGGCGAGGCCGGCGCTTCGGTTCGGATCAGGAGTTCCAGTTCGGTGCAGACCTCGTCGAGCGAGGATGCGAAATCGGTTCCGACGTTGCGGCTGCGGAAGATCACGCCGGTCGGCAGGCCGGAGGGTTCGCCCGTTGCTTCGACGTTTCGCAGCAGTTCAGCCATCGCAGCGGAGAGATGGGCGTTGAGGCCCAGGAGCTTGAGCGGCGTCTGGTCCGGTTCCCACGCAGCGGGAGTTGAGTCCAAATTCGGTTCGCCCGGAGCCGGTCCGAGGTTGGTGACGATGGCTTGGAGTCCGAGGGCGGCGCCGGGCGTGCGGGTCTGTCGGCCCCACTGGGCGGCGCGTCCGCCGCTGAGCTGGCTTGTCCACCAGCGTTGGCTGACGAGTCGATCGTGCGCGTTATTGGCGAGGGCGAGGAGGCCTTCGGACCCGGCTGCGAGTCGGACGCCCGAGCCGGCGGCGAGGGTCTGGACGATCTGATGGGCGGCGAAGGGGCGGCTTCGCGCGATCAGTTGCGCCAGGTCGCGCGGGATTCGCGGGTCTTCGATGGTCAGCAGGGCGCGGAGGATGCGGCTGGTCATGCCGCGGCCTCGGGTGCTCAGGTCGGTGCATCGTTGTTCGAGAGCGGACAGGAGCAGGTCGGTCGCTTCGGGCATGGCGGCCTGTCGGAGTTTTTCGACGGCCTGGTAGCAGACGGCGTCGGATGAGGCGAGGTCGTGGGCGGTCTGTTCGAGGTCGATGGCGATTGTCGCTTGGTTCAGGTCGGCGGCTTGGACGGGTCGGAAGCTGATGCGTTCGGCCAGGTCGGTCACGCGGTCGGCCGCGCCGAGCGCAGCGGCCAGATCGTTGGGCCAGCGTTGCGGCGAGTCGTTCATCGAGGCGAGTCGTTCGCAGGCGGCGAGGAGGGCGATGGCGGTGTCGGCCAGGAGTTGATCGGCGGAGTCGGCGGGGCCGAAGGCGGCGCGGATCTGCTCGGTGAAGTCGCTTTGCGGGTCGATCGTCAGTTCGTTATCCGTGGCGATCTCGTCAGCCGCGGCCTCTTGCTCGATCGGGCTGGGCGGCGCAGCCGGCGTGTAGATCGGCGTGGAGGACGGTTGAGGAATTGCCGGCGGGACATCGGTGGGCGTCTCGATGGGCGGCGGAACCGCGGAGCGGGCCTCCGGCGTTCGTTCGTCACCGAACGCGTAGAGGATCGCCAGAAACGCGGCGATGCCGACCAGCGGGATTCCCACCGCGGCCAGCCGGTTGTTCGCGGTGCGGCGCTTTCGGGCCCGCGAGCGGGCCAGGTCGGCGGGCAGGATCGGCAGGCTGTCCGGATCGGATTTCTCCGGCACGTCGATCCGCAGGGCCGGCAGGCGGGGCAGTCGCGGTTCCCCGAGGCACTCTTCGAGAACCTGGCGGGCGGTCTGTTCCTCCAGGCCATCCACCTTGCCCAAGGCGATGAGGCGGTCCCAGTGGCTGTCGCCAGCGTAGCCTTCGGGGAACATCGCCTGGACCTGTTTTTTGAATGCGGCCCGGCGTTTCTGGGCGGTCGTATGACTTTGGTCGTTCGGCTGGGGTATCCGGGCCAACAGGGTCGGCACGTCGCAACGGGGAATGCCCAGGGCCAGGAGGCGTCGGGCCAGGTCGTCGCGTTTCTCAGCCGCCAGCGCACCCCGCTTGTCGACCGCGGCCAGGATGGCGGCGCGGGCTTCGACGACCAGCCGGCGGACCCGCTGGGCGTCATCCTCGGGTTGGGGTGCTTCGATGTCTGGTTTGGCATCGTATTCGCGTCGGCGGGCCGAGTCGCGGAGCACCGCCGCCGCCGGTTCCAACTGCTGCTTTTCAAACTGAAGCAGCAGTGGCAGCATCTGAGGCGAGCGGACCTGCTTTCGCAACAGTTGCCGTCGGCTTTCGAGGGCGGCGTCGACGATCTCAGCCGAGCAATCGCCCCGCTCCAACCCCAGCAGTTGGTAGGGGCTGGGCTGTTCGAGGGTCTCGTCGATACCAAGCTGGCTGTAAAATCCCCGCCACGGGTTCATGGTCGCCTCACTTCGCGGTGGCTATACGTAATTATATCGTATGGATGCGAAGGCGGCTAAAAGTGCAGCTTTACTTATTAAAGTTTGGTTTGTCGAGCGGTTCAGGGCAGGCCAAGGGTTTTGGCGAGCTCGTCGAACCGGCTTTGCCATTGGGCCGGTTCGATCCGCGGGTTTTGTAATCGAAAGTATGCCAGCAACTTACGGGCATGTTCCATCTTACCATCACGGCGGTGGCAGTCAATGAGGTGATACTGGGCTTCGTACCAGCCGTCGGTTTTGGCCTGGAGTCCGGCGGCGAGTTGGGCCCAGGGCTCGGTCGCCTGACCGTAGCGTTTGGCCCGCTCGCAGGCGAGGGCCAGACCTCGCAGGGCCTCGCCCGATTTTTGGCGCGGCAGGTGGGTGACCAGCCACTGGTACTGCTCGATCGCCTCGTTCGGCTGATCGAGGTCGTCCAGGACGGCGGCGAGGCGGCGTCGGACGGCAATGGTCTGGGCCGTCGGGCCGGCCTGCTGCGTGGTTGTGGCGGCGGTCAGCATCTGTCTGTAGATGTTGACGAGGCCCAGGCCCAGTTGTTTCGCCTCGGCGGGTCGGTCGGTCAGGAGTTGGCGGAAGCGCTGCTCGATCGGATCGACCAGGGCGGCGAGGGCGTTCGGGTCGGTGTGGTTGTGGTTGGCGGCCTGGTTGATCCACTGGATGGCCTGCTCGTCGTTGCCGGAGGCGATTTCGAGGCGGATGCGCAGGGCGATGCTTTGGTCGGTCGGGGCCAAGCGATCGATCGCGTCGAGGAGTTGGCGGACCCGGTCGATCGGCGGGTCGGGCAGATCCATCAGTTTCTGGCCGGTCGCGGCGGCCACGTCGGCGATGGCGTCGGTCAGTTGCGATTTGTCCGGGCTATCGGATCGGCTGGCGGTTTCGGCGAATTGCGCGACGGCCTGGGCGGATTGCACGAGGCGTTGGCGGTCGGGCGGTGCGTTCGGCTGGGTGGTTGTGGCCGTTTCAGCCAGGCGGTAGGCGGCCAGGGCGATGCCGTATTGGGCTTCGAGGTGGATCGGCGATTCGGCGGTTAGCGCGGTGAGTTGGTCGAGGGCTTGGGACCATCGGCCGTCCTGGAGCATGAGGTTGGCCCGGTACCACGGGGCGCGGCGGACTTCGTGCTGCTGCGGGAATTGTTGTTCGGCGAAGGTCAGGAAGTCGAGAAATTGCGTTCGGTCGATTGGGGTTTCGCCGGTCAGGGCTGAGAGGCCGGCGCGAACGGCGCGGCTGCACATCGATGGGGCTCGGCGGTCGGCGGGATGGCGGCGGGTGAAGGCTTCGGCGGCGGCGAAGGCTTCGTTCCAGCGGGAAAGGCTCCACAGGGCGGCGGCTCGCGTGAAGCGCAGGTCGGCGGCGACGGTGTCGGGCGTTTCGTTGGATGCGGCGTCGATGCCCTTTTGGGCCTCAGCGGCGGCTTGGTCGAGGCGTCCTCCGGCGAAGGCGTCGCGGGCCTGGACGAGGTGGCGGATGGGGCCGGAACCGCCGTGTCGGCCGAGGATCTGGGCGAGCTGTGAACTCCACGGTTCGCCGTAGCCGTAGAGGCGCTTGGCAATCTCGTCGGTGCGCTGGGTGAACTGGTCTTTGGTTTTGGATGATGCGCCCGCTTCGGCCAATGCGACGAGGGCGGCGGCGCGGGCAAGGGCCATGGTTCGTTCGAGGGCGTCCCACTCACGGTTGGGCGGCACGCGGTCGAAGTAGCTCTTGGCCGTCCGTTCCAGTTCGAGCGGCGAGGTGAGTTGCTGGTGGGTTTTGAGGCGCAGGAGCGTAATCTTTTTGAACGTTTCGGGCGGGGTGTTTTTGTAGGTGAGCGGGGCGAGAAATTCGATGACCTGCGGGTAGCGTTCCAGTTCGTAGAGGCACAGGGCCTGGCCCAGGAAGCATTCGGCGAGGATCGGGTGTTCCTGATAGCCCGAAGCGGTGAAGCCGGTGAACTGCTCGATGGCCGCTTCGAGGTGGCGCCGGCGTTCGGTTGGGTCGGGCGTGACGGAGGCCAGGCTGTACTCGGTCCAGGCGCGGGCGTAGTTGGCCCGCGAGAGCATGGTGGTGGCGTCGCGCCAGTCGGGGCTGTTGGTCGGGTCGGCGGCGGTCAGGCGCTGGTCGAGGACGTCGAGTTCGTGCTCGCACTGGCGGATGAGGAGTCCGTAGGCGTCGAGGGCGAGCAGCAGACTGCGTTTGGCCTGGTCGCGCAGGTCCGAGTCGGCTGGGCGGCGCTGGAATTCGGCGGCGAGGGCTCGGCCTCGCAGGCGGAGGATCTCGGCGCGCAGGAAGGGTTGGGTTCGCTGGTCGATTCCGCCACCGGGTTTGGCGAGCAAGGTTTCGGCCTCCTGAAGTCTGGCTTCGGCGGAGGGCAGGTCGCTGGCGGCTGCGGCGTCGGCCAGCAGGCGGTTGATTTGCGTCTCAGCCAGCGAGCCGAGGGTTGATGAACCGGTGATGATCGTCAGCGCCGCCAGCCATAGCATTGAGTTCAGCCGATGTCTCATGGTCGTTCTCCTATCGGCGCGTAGGCGACGCGGTGCAGGTCGGCGGCGTAGCAGGCGTCGAGGGCGGCGACCATGTGGCGGAAGGCGACGTCGGCTTGGCCGTCGATGATGACGGCGACGTCGGCGATGGCGCGTCGGGCCCGGAGCTTGTCGCGCAGCTCGTCGAAGGTGGCGCACGGCTGGCCGTCGCAGCGGACGAGCACGCCGGCCTCGGATTCTTCCAGATGCACCCGCACCGGCGGAAACTCCTCGCGCGGGCGATCGGCGCCGGCGCCGGTTCGCGGCAACTGGGTCGGCAGCATGGCCTCCGGCGGTCGGAACGACGAGGTGCACATGAAGAAGATCAGCAGCAGAAACACCACGTCGATCATGGCCGCCAGATTCAATTCCGGCCGCCCGACCCGACGACTTCGCCGTTTCAACCGCATTGTGCTCATCCTCCAAAATTAAACTTTCAAGACCTGACCCCATGGGGTCAGGTCTTGAAAGTTTAATTTTCGTTCAGTTGTTTCTCCAGCTCGCAGAGGCGGGAGGCCAATCTTCTGTCCTTGGTTCGCCGGTCGGCGACGGCGTGGACGATGTGAGACACTGCTGCGGAGCGGATGCCGCCGAAGTGTTGCCCGATCTGCGCTACCGGCGTGGTGGTCAGCATGCGGGCCAGGTAGATGGCGGTCGATCGGGCCTCGTTGTTTTGACGGCCCCGCCGCATCAGGATCTCCGGATCACTTCCGAGAAGTTGGCAGACTTCTCGGCTGATTTCCTGCAGAGAGGGTTGGCGGCGGAGGCGTTTGGCCTGGGGGATTTCCGGGTCGGCGGGCCGGCCGGTCAGCAGCGTCTGCATCCGCTCGATGAAGGCCGGCGAGCCGAGCAGGGCTGAGCCGACGGTCGCGGACAGCGGGCAGGTCGGCGGATGAAAGACGCCCTCGTTGAGGAAGGCCAGGTAGGCCCGCCGGGCCGAGTTGATCCCGCGGCCGTGAGACGTCAATACTTCCTGCCAAATCAGCCATTCGGGGGCGATTCGCGGATTCAGGTAGGCGGAGCAACTGCTCCAGGGGTAGACCTCGGGCCGCCCGGCCAGGCCCGCACGCACGGGGTTCAGGTGGATGTATCGCGTCAGTTCCCAGTCGTGCGACTCCTGCTCGACGAGGACGGCTTTGAATCGTCCCTGAAGCAGCGGTCCGCAGCGGCTGTGGCGGCGGTTGAACAGTGTCGCGTAGCCGGCGTTCAGGTCGTGCATGCCGGCGGAGAGGTCCGGCTGCGGAGTTCGCAGGTAGAGGTGGAAGTGGTTGTCCATCAGCACCCAGGCCAGAACCTGCCAGCCTCGGCGGCGGACGACTTGATCGAGAAGCTTGAGCCAGCGTTTGCGGTCGGCGTCATCGCGCACGATCGCCCGCCGCTCCAGTCCGCGGCTGGTCACGTGGTACAATCCATCCGCCACTTCGATTCTCAACGGTCGCGCCATGTTTCACCATCCCTTCGCATGCCTCAGCCAACTGCCCGAAAATTAAACTTTCAAGACCTGACCCCATGGGGTCAGGTCTTGAAAGTTTAATTTTCGATGCGAGTGTCGGGGGAGTCGACGACGGAGACGCGGACTTTTTGGATGTTTTCGGCGGCGCAGAGGCGCATGACGGTGGAGACGGACCGCCAGAGGGCGTCGCGGTCGCCGCGGATCAGGACGGCCGGTCCGTCGGGTCCGGCGGCGGATTTTTCGCGGACGAGGAGGGCTTGGAGCTGCTCGTCGGAGCAGGTTCGTCCGGCGACGACGATTCGTCCGTCGGCGTGGAGGTTGACGATCATGCGGCCCATCGCGGAGTCGTCCTGTCGGCCCTGCTGGGCTTCGGGCAACGCGAGCGGTTCGGCTTCGACGCGGGTGAATTGCGAGACGGTCATGAAGAAGATGATGAGCAGAAACACCACGTCGATGAGGGCGGCGATGTTGATTTCCGTGCCGTAGGTTCGGCGGGTTTTGCGAAGGCGCATGGCCGTCGTCTCCTACTGGGTCGGGTTCTGGCGGAATCGAGCCATGAGCCGTTCGAGCACGCCCTCAGCCTCCGCCACGTACTCATCGATCCGGTTGCGGAACAGCGAGACGAAGAACATGGTGGGAATGGCGACGACCAGGCCCATGCAGGTGGTGACGAGGGCCTCGGAGATTCCGCCGGCCAGTTGCGAGGGTTTGGCGGCGCCTTCGGTCACCGCGATCTGATTGAACGAGCGGATCATGCCGGTGACGGTGCCAAGCAGACCGAGCATCGGCGCGGCGGCGGCGATGAACGAGAGGTAGTCGAGCTTGCGGTACATGCGGGCGATTTCACGTTCGCCGGTCTCCTGCATCGCGTTCTGCATGTCGAAGAATCCGAACATGCCGCCGACCTGTTTGAGTCCGGAGGCGGCGACGCGGCCGAGGAATGATTCGTGTTCGTCGGCCAACCGCTGGGCCTCGTCGTAGCGTTGGGCGGCCAGGTGCTGTTCGAGGGCCCGTTCGAGATCTTCGGGCAGGAACCGCATGCGCCGGATGGTCAGGAAGTGCTCGACGATCAGGGCCACCGAGACGAGGGACATCAGGATAATCAGATAGCCGATCAGGCCGCCGGCGCGGATGGTGCTCCAGAGGGTGATGGTCTGCGGCTGGGCGGCGCCGTCGGGCGTTTGTCCAGCCGTGGCGGCGGCGAGCATCGGGATCAGCAGGACCAACATCAGGGCGATCCAGGTCCATCGCGTCGAGTCAGCGGTTTTGACCATCATCGTTCCTCACATGCTTGTGTTGTCGCGTCGTTACGGTCCACCGCCCGGCCACGGGAGTCCGCCGGGCGGAACGAATCGGTATTGTCCGCGGTTTTCCTCGGCGATCCGCTGAAGGATCGATTCGCCGCTGTTGCTGTGAAAGGCGATGGTGTTGATCTGCACCCTGGCGCCGGGATTGGCGGCGCGGATTTCATCGGCGGCGGCTTCGGCGAACTCGCCGTCGGAGAGCAGGTAGATGGCGTCGGGCCGGAGGGCGAGGGCCTCTTTCATCGCCTCGCGCGGGTCGGTGCCTCCGCCTCCGGCGGCTTGGGCGACCCAGGCGAAATACTTGCGCTTGTTGGCGGATGAGGCGCGGACCAGTCCGCGGTTCGGCATGCGGATGTACTTGTCATCGTAGAAGAAGATGTAGAACCGCGAGGTCCGGCCCAGCGCGCTGATCGAGCGGATCAGTTCGGCTTTGGCGGCGGCCACGCGGTCGCCGTTCATGCTTCCGGAGTAGTCCACGACGTAGACGAAGCTCTCGCCCTTGGCTTGGAGTCCGAAGAAGCTGGCCCCGCCGCGTCCGCCGGGGCCGCCTCCGGCGGTGACGAGAGAGGACCAGTCGCCGCCGACGGCTGATCCGCCGGCGGCGGAGAGCTGGACCGACTCGATGGGATCGGCGCCGGTGGCGCCGGCGGCGCCTCCCAGGTCGGTGATCGGTTCGATCGCGTCGCCGGTTTGGATGGCGGGGGCGGTCAGGTCGGCCGCCGCCGGTTCGATCGGTTCGGCTGGAGTTGAGAGCTCGATGGCGGGTCCGGAGTCGTCCAGGACCAGGCCCACTTCGAGTCCCTCCTGTCCCTGGTCGAGGCCGGAGAACCAGGTGACGCCGGTAAAGCCAATCAGCAACAGCAGATGGAGGAAGACGGAGGCGGACCAGCCGATGGCCGCCGCCCGCTGGCGTCGTGCGGGTTCGGTGCCCGGATCGGTCAAAGCGTTTGGAGCTTTGGGGGTCACCGTCTGGTGCTGTGGGTGCTCATGCGGGTTCATGGTCTGGCCTGTCCTTGGCCGCGGCCTGTGGGGGCGGGGCAGGCCCCGGCCGTGGTTGTTCATTAATCCAAATATCGCAAGATGTTAGCTAAATCGTCAAGTGTTTTTCCGATGTTTGCCGAGGGCGGGGAATCGGCGCGGCGGCGATTGCGGCTGATGAACGGCTGGCGGGACGGGGCCGGCATAGAAAAAACGAAGTCATGTAGGAATTTTGCCGATAATCAGTCTACTGACGGCTGCGCTGTCGCAGCCAGAACATCGAAAGGCACCGGCATGTCGAACTGCCCTTCGGTCACTGCGGGCGAGTACCGGTTTTCGGGTACCGTCGCGAACATCGGTCGGGGTCGATTCGCAGTGAGCAAGCGGATTGTGGATATTGTACTGGGGACGATCGCCCTGATCCTATCCCTTCCCGTGATGGGTCTGTGCTGTCTGATCATCAAGCTCTCGGACCGTGGTCCGACGATTTACAGCCAGATTCGGGTGGGCAAAGACGGCCGGCTGTTCCGGATGTACAAGCTGCGCACGATGGTTCACGACGCGGAGACCGAGTCGGGGCCGGTGTGGGCCCGGGACGACGATCCGCGGGTGCTTGGGGCGTGCCGGTGGATGCGGCGGAGCCACATCGACGAGCTGCCACAGTTGCTCAACGTGATCAAGGGTGAGATGTCGCTGATCGGTCCGCGTCCGGAGCGGCCGGAGATTCTGGCGGACCTGGAGAAGACGTACCCGGAGATCGGGCGTCGTCTGGCGGTGCTGCCGGGGATCACGGGGTTGGCGCAGATTCGCAACGGTTACGATCAGACGCTGGAGAGCGTGCGGTTCAAGCTGGAGGCGGATCTGGAGTACATCGCGACCCGCCGCTGGTCGCGGGAGCTGGTGATTCTGGCGGCGACGCTGCCGAAGTTTTACGACCGCACGGCCCACTGAAGATCGATCCTGCCACAGATTTTTTCCGATGCCACCGAACGTCGCGATACGTTTTGCGCGGGCGAGGTGGTCCGATAAAAAGTCGTGCGGCGTGATGGGGGCGGGGTTTTCGGGCGGCGGCGGCCGGGTGTCGGTCGGAGGCGGGGGCGGGGGCGGCGGGAGCGGCCGGCAGAGAGGCTTTAAGAATAAGGTCCTTTTTGCCGATGAACGAGTTGAAAAAGTTATCGCACCAACCGGTGCAACGGATTGCATCGGGTTAACAACGTGTCTAGTGGGACTCCTGGGGACAAGATGACCAGGGAAGCAAGTCTTGTCCATATCGGACTGGTGGCTGCGCTGTGTCTGGCGATGGCCGGATGCGAGAGCAGTGCGCGGAAAGCGGAGCGGCTCGGGGCCTTTCTTCAGGAGAAGCGTTCTCCGGTGACGGGCATCGAGTACCGCGTCCTGCCGCCGGACGTGTTGAGTTTCTCCTCCCGTTACGTTCGCGAGATCGATCAGGTCAGGCAGAAGGTTCGCCCGGACGGCAAGATCAGCCTGCCGTTGGTGGGCGAGGTGTTCGTGGCGGGCCGGACGCTGCAGGAGATCGGGCACGAGGTGGCGTGGGCCGCGAAGCGTTATTACCAGCGAGTGGACGTAACGGTTTACGTGGAGCAGTACAACTCGCAGCGGATTTACGTGTTCGGCCAAGTGTCGCGGGCGGGCCCGTTGCCGTGGACGGGGGCGGACACGCTGCTGGACGTTCTGGCGCAGGCCCAGCCGAACAACCTGGCCTGGCCGGAGAAGATCAAGGTGGTTCGGGGGGCGCCGCCGAAGCGTGGCGGTTACCTGCCGGGCGGGCAGGACGACTCGGGCGAGTTGGCCGGCGAGCTGATCATCAACCTCAAGGACATGATCGAGAAGGGGGACATGTCGCACAATATTCTGCTGTGGCCGGACGACGTGGTGTACGTGCCGCCGTCGCCGACCGCCGCGGTGGGCCTGACCCTCCAGCAGGTTCTGTTCCCGCTCTATCCGGTGATCCAAGCGACCCAGTTGCCCATCGCCGTCGATCAGGCCGCCGACATCGGCAAGGGAGACGACAAATGACTGAGACGCAGGGGAATCAGCCGCTGAGCGAGATTTTCCGCATGGTCATTCAGCACCGCCGGGTGTTCGCGCTGGGGGCGGCGGTGTTTGCCCTGGTGGTGTTGTGCGGTTCGCACTACCTGCCGCTGAAGTATTCGGCGTCGGCGATGTTCGAGCGTCGCAGCGACGGGGCGGTGGAGAGCGGCAATCCGAAGAAGACGGAGTCGTTCCAGACCGCCAAGCTCACGCTCAAGCATGAGCTGGCGGGGCAGGCGGCGATGGAGCAGGCGATCGAGGACGTGGGGTTGACGCGGGAGATGGAGCGGGACGCGGAGGGGAAGCTGACGGCCCGCGGCCTGCGTCAGCGGGAGCTGATGGCCAAGGGCCTGATGGAGGACGTGCTGATCCGCTGGACGGTCAGCAGCGATCAGGTGGATTTGGTGGAGGTGGTGTTCACGCATTCGGACCGGTCGGTGGCCGAGCAGATGCCCAACGTGTTGATTCGCAACTACATCACCCGGGTGGGCGATCAGATTCTGCACCGGTTGGAGGAGAGCCGCGACTTTCTTCAGAAGCGTTCGGAGGATTCGGACCGGCAGCTCTGCGAGTTGAAGCGCAAGGAGATCGAGTTCACCACGCGGCAGGCGGGCATGCTGCCGGAGAATCCGCAGGATCTCCAGCGCCAGTGCGAGGAGGCCCGCAGCGAATTGAACACCCTTCGCCGGCAGCGCGCGGCGGCGATGGAGCGGGCGGCGACGCTCAAGCGGCTGATCGTATCCGAGCGGGTTCGGGCGCTCCAGGAGGAGCTGGCGGAGTACGAGGCGAAGCTCAACGAGGCGATGACCGACGGTCACATGACGGAGCGGCATCCGCGGGTCCAGGCGATCCGCAAGAACATCGAGCGGATGGAAAGCGAGATCGCCCAGGCTCAGTCACGGACCGATCAGCAGACCCTGGACGACGAGCAGGGCGTGTTGAGCAACCTGTCGGTCGATCTGATCGGAGCGCAGTCGGAGGTGGAGGCCCTGGCCAGGGAGATCGAGCGGCTCGAGCAGCGGTTGGTGGACCACGAGCAGCTGGTGACGAACGCGGCGCCGGTACTCTACGAATACTCGCAGATCAAGAGCCAGGCCCGCAAGGCCAAAGAGGAGGCCGAGCGGTGGGCCGGCCAGCTCGCGGACGTGCAGGTGGCGCTGGAGGCGGAGCGGGCGAATCGTCGGACGCAGCTCAGCGCGGTCCAGGCGGCCCAGAAGCCGAGTCGGCCGCTGTTCCCGCGGATCTGGACGATCATGGGCCTGGCCATTGCGGGCGGGTTGGGGTTTGGGTACATTTCCGCGTTCTGCGTCCACACGGGCAATCCTTCGCTGGCCAGTCCTCAGGAGGCGGCGCAGTTTTTCCAGGTGCCGATCTGCGGGGTGATCGACGAGATTCCCACGTCGCGTTATCCGACGGTGCATCGGATTCGGCAGGGGACGTTGCGGCTGATCGCGGCGCTGGTGCTGGCTGGACTGCTGCTGGCGGCGGCGGGCAGCGTGATGCTGAGGCTCAGGCACCCCGAGAAATTCGAACGACTCGTTTCCTCCGTATCGCGGACCACCGTCAGCCACGCCGGACTGAACGGCCTGATGTCCCTGGAGGAGACGCCGGAATCCGGCGATTAGCGCATCGGAGCCGATTATGGCGATGAAACAGAAAGATCAGAACAAGGTCCGACGGCGGCCGTCGGGCGGCGGCGCGGCGGTGATGGCCGCTGAGGCGTCCGCGACCGAGGCGACGGCCAACGGCGCCGAGGCGCTGCTGGACCAGATGATCCGCGAGGTCGAGGGTCTGGAAGGCCTGGTCGATTCGCCGGCTGACGAACAGCCGGTCGATGAACAGGCCGTCGAGGCCGAAGGCGCGACGATGGGCGCGGCCGGCGCGGACGCCGAGATCGAAAACGGTTCGGCCTCCGACCAGGCCGTCGCCGAGGATCCCAGCGATCAGGTCCAGGACATTATCGATCAGCCGGAGGCGGCGAGCGAAGCTCAACTTGAAGACGCGACAGCCGCGGTCGAGCCGACCGAAGCGACGGAAGCCGATGCGGCGGATGCGGCTCCGACCTCGTCGGACGACCAGACGGAACTCGATCAGTTCATCGAGGAGAAGCTTGCGGACGCAGCGCCGGACGTGGGCGAGACGCCCGATGAGAATGAAGTCGATCAGTTGATCGATCAGGAACTGGCGTCGGCGGAAGAGGAAGCCACTGAGTTTTCCGCGACGGAGGAACCGGCAAGCGATGAGCCGAGTGCTGCGGTCGCCGAGGTGGAAGTCCCAGCCGAGTCCGAAGCGGCGGTCGATACGAGCGAGAGTGAACCGGCTGAGACTCCGGCGGATACGAGCACCGAGCTTCGTGAACCGCCCGCCGTCGAGCCCGCCGAGGAATCGTCGTGGACGGATGAGCCGGTTGAGGAGTCCCGGACGGTTGTCGATCGGACGCCGCTGGAGCGCGAGGAGCCCGAGGCGCCCCCGTTGGACGTCAGACCGGCGGCCGAGGAGGCGGAAGAGGCGTTTGAGCTGCCCGAGCCGCGGCAGGCGTCTGGGAAATCGGAATGCTTGCGACCCCTGGTGGTCTGCCATCAGCCGTCGAGCCGGATCAGCGAGGAGTATCGCTCGCTGCGGACCACGTTGCTGGCCCAATGCCGCGACGAGCGGCTGTGCATGGTGATCACCTCGGCCGAGGCGGGCGAAGGCAAGACGGTCACGGCGGTGAACCTCGCTTTGGCCCTGGCCGAGCGCAACGACAAGAAGACGATCGTGGTCGACGCCGACCTGCGCAAGGGGCGGATCGCCGCCATGCTCGGGCTTGCGGAGTCTCCGGGCCTGGCGGAGGTGCTCAGCGGGCAGGTCGAACTGGATCAGGCGATCCAATCGGCGCCGCAGGCGAATCTGGCGGTGCTGTCGGCCGGGGACGTTTCGCGCGGCCGCGCGGGAGAATTGCTGGCCCGTTCCGGTCTGCCGGCGGTGGTCGAGCGTCTGAGGCGGGACTACGATCACGTGCTGTTCGACACCCCTTCGGTCAACGGGTACGCCGACGCCGGGATGATCGGCCGGGCGGCCGGCGAGGTGCTGCTGGTGGTCAAGATGAACGCCACCCATCGACGGGTCATCGAGCAGGCGATGGCTTTGCTGCGGACCATTCACGTGAAGCTGGCCGGAGTCGTTCTGACCCATCGGCAGCAGGACATGCCCCGGCTGCTGAAGCGATTCTTCTGAGACGAACGTGCGAGTGCTCTTGATCACACATCGACCGCCCTTTCCGCCGGACAAGGGGGACCGGATCCGCGGCTGGCAATGGTTGATCGCCGTGGCGGGGCGGTGCGAGGTGGACCTGCTGACGGTCAGCGACGGACCGCTTCCTTCCGAAACCCGGCTGGCGCTGGAGGATTTGGCCGCCAACGTTCACGTCCACCGGGCGGCTTGGCCGCGCATGGTTGCCGGGCTTGCGGGCGGGACGAGTCTGACCGAGGCGCGGTTCGACGCGGCGGGTCTGCGTCGGCGCGTCGAGGGCCTGTGCCGTCGTCGCGGATACGATGCGTGCATCGCGGTCTGCAGCAGCGCCGCCGCCGGGCTGCTCGATTTGCCGTGCCGGCCTCGAACAGTGGTTGACCTGGTGGATATCGACAGCGTCAAGTGGGCGCGATTCGCCGCGTTTCGGCGCGGTCCGCTCCGATGGCTTTACGCCCGCGAGAGCCGGTTGATCGGCGGTCTGGAGCGGCGCGTGGCGCGGTGCGCGGACGTCCTGGTGACGATCAGCGAGCCGGAGCGAGAGCTTCTGGCGCGACTGACCGGTCGGCGGAGCGTGGCGATTCCCAACGGCTTTGCCGTCGCGGACGAGCCGCCGGCCGACCGCGAGGCGGTCGAGCCGCGGCTGGTGTTTGTCGGGCAGATGGACTACCTGCCGAACGTCGACGCGGTGGAGTGGTTCGCCCGGCGGGTGTGGCCCTCGCTGCAGGGCCGGCGGCCCGCATTGCGGTGGGCGATCGTGGGGCGTCAACCGGTTCGCCGGGTCCGCCGCCTGGCGCGTCTGCCGAACGTGACGGTGACCGGGCAGGTGGCCGACGTCAAGCCGTACCTGGCCTCCGGGATCGCGATCGCGCCGATCCGCCTGGCGTGCGGCCTGCAGAACAAGATTCTCGAAGCCGTCGCGGCGGGCCGTCCGACGGTGGTCTCGCGGGAGTCCGCGCGGGCGCTGGCGCTGGAACCGCAGCGCGACCTGCTGGTGGCGGATCGTCCGGAGGAGTGGCTGGCGGCGATCGGCCTGCTGCTGGACGACCCGCGCCTGGCCCGGCGCATCGGCGAGAGCGGCCGCGAGACGGTTTGCCGCCGTTACGACCCGGCCCGCACCCTCGAAGCGATGCTCGGCTGCGTTGACCGCGACGACGACTTCGCCGCGTTTGCGCGGTTCGAATCGATGACTTGCCCCGGCTCGACGTGAGCCGCCGGGCGACCGCCGGAGTCATGAAAGAAGTTCAACGGACAGTGCGGTCGGACCGGTCGGCCGCGGGGACGTGGCTGATCGCCCTCCTCGCCGCCTCGTTCGCTCTGCGCCTGGCGTTTGTGGCCACGGCGCCCTCGGCGCTGGCGGGCGACGCGGGCCATTACGACCTGCTGGCCAGGGCGATCCTCGATCGCGGCGAGTTTCCCAGCGCGTACCGCAGCCCGGGCTATCCGGCCTTTGTGGCGGCGGTGTACGCGGCGGCTGGACGTTCGCCTTCCGCGGTGTACCTGTTGCAGGCGGTGATTTCAACGGCGGGCGTTTACTTCGTCTATCGTCTGGGTCTGGAACTTCTGGGCCGCGGGCGTTGGCGGGCTGCGCTCGTTGCCGCGGCGTGCATCGGAGCAAACCCGGAGATTGCCGCGTACTGCGCGATGCTGCTTCGCGAGTCGCTGACGATCAGCCTGACCGCGCTGGCCGCGTGGCTGGCGGTGCGGACGTGGTTCGGCGCTTCGCGGGCGGCGTGGCCGCTGGGTGTGGCGCTGGCGGCATTGGTCTACGTGCGGGCCGAGGCGTGTCTGCTCGTGCTGCCGCTTCTGGCCGTCCACGTGCTTCGCCGGCCCCGTGTGAACCTCCGCGCCGGGCTGATCGCGATCGCTTTGCCGTTGATCCTGGCCGGGCCGTGGATGGCCTGCTGCGCGGCGTTCCGCGGCTATGGCGGCATGCAGACGGCCTTCGATTCGTGCCTGTTCAGCCGGGTCTGGTACCTCTCGCCGCAGGGCCGGGTCGCGCCGGAGCTTCGGGCGCGGATCGTCGAGGTGGTGGCGGCTTCGAAGCTGAGCGACCAGGAGGTCCGGCGCTACATGATTCCGCCGCGGCTCGTCGAGCAGCTTCCGTATGGCGACGTCCGGGCCGAGGCGGCGCTGTATCGGCAACTCGGGGCGATCGCGCGGGAGAACGTCGCCGGTCAGCCGGCGGCGTACGCGGCTGACTGCGTCAATCACCTGCGGGCGACGCTGGGAGGATACTGGTTGTTCTGGTGGCCGGATTACTGGAACGCGCCGCCGTTCGCCCGGAACATTCGCGACGGCCAGTGGGTCTATGTGGCGGTGAAGGTGGGCAATCGAATGGTATGGCCGGCGGTGATGATCGCATTGACCGCGATCGCAACGGCTGGGCTCTGGGTTCGTCGCGACCGGGCCGCCGGGCCGCTGGCGCTGCTGGTGCTGGGCGCGTTGGCCGCGATCGCGCTGGTGTGCCTTTGCGTCTGCGGCGATCCGCGTTTGCGGTTGGCGTACGATCCGGTGTTGTACATCGCGGCCGTGGCCGGTTGGCGGATGGCCGCCGCCGCGCGGCCCGTGCAGACGGGTTGGCGGCGCCTGCGGGAGTTGTTGAGCCATCGTCCGGCGGGAGTCGTGCAGGAGACATGATCGTCACCGAGCGTCAACATCGCGAGCGAACGCACTTCGACCGGGTCTATCGCCGGGCCGAACGGACGCAACACTTGCGCATCCCGCCGCATGACCTTCGACGGTACGGCCGGTGTGACGACTGGCGGACCTACGGCAAGGAGTGCGCGTTTCACTACCTCAAGCCGCTGGCCGGCCGCGAGCTGCTGGAGATCGGGTGCGGGACGGGCGTGGATTCGGTGCTGCTGGCGGCCAACGGGGCCCGCGTGTTCGCCTACGACGTGTCGCCCGAGGCGGTTGAGATCGCCCGCAAGCGGGCGGAGGTCAACGGGCTGGCCGATCGGATCACGTTTGTCGTGGCGTGCGATCTGTCGGCGGCGTTCGCGGGCCGGCGGTTCGACCGGGTGTTCGGCAACACCGTTTTGCATCACCTGGATTTGACCGGATTCAGCGAGAAGGTGCGCCGCGTCCTGCGGCCCGAGGGCGTGGCGGTGTTCCGCGAGCCGGTGGTGCTGGACCGGTGGTTGCGGCGGCTGCGGCGGTGCATTCCGTGGTATCCGTCCAATCCGTCGCCGGACGAGCGTCCGTTGGACCGGCAGGACGTGGCGGCGCTGTGCCGCGGTTTTGCCGGCGTGGAGCTTCGCCAGTTCGAGTGCCTGTCGCGGATCTGGCCGCTGCTGCGGAGTTCCTGGCTGATCGATTGCCTTCACCGGTGGGACCGGGAACTGCTCGAGGGGGTTCCGTGGAGCCGCCGGTTCGCTTCGGTGTTGGTCATGCGACTGACCGGTCATTGCCCTTCTGCGAGAGAGACACCATGAGTCGGCTGAACGTCTATGCGCGGAATCTCGGTGCCGTCTGGGTCGGCTACGCGGTCAACCTGGCGGTGATGTTCTTCATGTCGCCGTTCGTGGTTCACAGCCTGGGCGACGCGGCGTACGGCATCTGGACGCTGATGATTTCGATCACCGGGTATCTGGGCCTGGCGGAGTTGGGGATGGGGGCGGCGCTGGGCCGGCACATCAACTTCCACCTGGGCCGCGGCGAAGTCGGGAAGGTCAACGGCGTGATCAGCACGGCGCTGGCGTTTTTCGCGGCGTGCGGCGTTCCGCTGCTGGGGATCGGGCTGCTGTTGACGGTCTCGCTCGGGTCGGTGTTCACGAAGATTCCAGCCGAGTTGCTCGGTCCGGCGCGGTGGGCGATCCTGATTCTGGTGATCGACCTGTGGCTGTCGTTTTTTCGGGCGTCGTTCGTGCAGGTGCTGACCGCGCACGAGCGGTTCGACATCTCCAACGCCATTCAGATCGGGTTTATTCTCGCGCGGGCGGTTTTGACGCTGGCGGCTTTGTCCCTTGGCCGCGGGCTGCTGGAGCTGGCGTTGATCGAGGTGGCCTGCGGCACGGTCGTTCTGGCGGCTACGGCGCTGGCGGCGCGGCGGGTGTTTCCCGCGTTGCGGGTGGGCCGGGCGTGGATTGGCCGCGACCGGTTCCGCGAGCTGTTCCATTTCGGGTTCTGGTCGTTCGTGGGCAACGTGGCGGGGCGGCTGTTGTACTGGACCGACAGCATCGTCATCGCGCTGCTGCTGGGCCCGGCGGACGTGACGGCGTTCGCGATCGCGGCGATGCTGATTTTCTACGCACGGACGATCGTGCACCAGTCGACGGCGGTGCTGGGGCCTCAGGTGATTCAGCACTGCGCGGCGTCGGACTGGCCGGCCCTCCAGCGGCTGTTCTCGTGGGGGACGACGTTCGCGATGACCCTGGCGATTCCGATTCTGGTGGGCATGATCGCGTTCGGGCGGCCGTTCCTGGTGTTGTGGATGGGTCCGGCGTACGAGGGCAGCTATCCGGTGCTGGCGATTCTGGCCTGTTCGCAGATCGTGGCGCTGGCCGGGTCGGTGATCGGGACGTGGGTGTTTTCGGGTTTGAACCGGGTTCGTCTCGGCGCTTCGGTGACGCTGGTGCAGGGGTTGTGCAACCTGGCGTGCTCGGTGGCGCTGGTGCTGGCGGGTTTGGGCGTGGTGGGAGTCGCGCTGGGGAGTTTGGCCCCGCGGGTGATCTTCTCGCTGCTGTGCATGGGCATGGCGATGCGCTGGATCGGATTGGGCATTCCTGAGTTCGTGCGTCGGTTCGCCTCGCGGTGGGTGCTGCTGGCAGGCGGTTTCGCCGTGATCTGCGCGGCGGTCAATCAGCTCCCGCTGCCGTTCGGGTGGGCGGCGCTGGTTCTGAAGGTCGCATTGTCGGTGCTGATCTACCTGCCGGCGGCGTGGCTGGTGGTTCCCGAGCCGGATCGTCGGCGGATCTGGCGGACGACGTTTCTGTCGAAGATTCGGAGGGCCGCGGCGTGATCCGCTGCGCCGAACCGCGTGAGGTGGCGATCCAGTGGCAGTCGCGGCGGTTCTACCCGGACCTTTACGGCGGCTTGGAGGTCCAGGGTTGGGAACTGGCGCGGGTCTGGCGGCAGCTCGGCCGCCACGTGTCGGTCATCACGGAGAACTACCCGGACGGTCCGTTCCGGATGGACACGCTGCCGGACGGCATTCCGTGTCTGCGGATCAGCCCGGTGCGTCGGGCGTGGCCGTGGTCGAGTCTGCCGTGGCTTCGGACCCTGCACTGGGCCCGTTTCCAGCGGCGGTTGGCCCAACCGCACCAGGTGGTGATCGCCTCGTATCCGGAGTGCGTGATCGCCAGCCGGCTGGCCTGTCCGCGTCGGCCGGTGATCTACAACTGCGTGGCGGTCTCGGCGGCGTTGGCCGCGGCGGGCGTGGTGCCCAGACCGGGCGGACCGCAGCAGGCCCTCGAACGGCTTGCTCCGGTTCTGGCCGACCGCGTGACCGTGACGAGCCGGATGGTGAAGCGACAGCTTCTGGACCTGGTCAACCTCCCGCCGGGCAAAATCCACGTGCTTCCGAACGGAGTCGACTTCGATCGTTCCAGCCGGGCGAGGCCGGACGGCGATCTGCTCGAACTGAGGTCGCGCGGGTTCTTTGTGCCCATCTACATCGGCCGGTTGTCCGTCGAGAAAGGGGTGGACCTGGCCCTTCGCGCCGTTGCCCGGATGGCCCACCGCGCCAGAACCCGGTTCATCATCGTCGGCGAGGGCCCGCACGAGCCCGCACTGCGGCGGCTGGCCCGGCAACTGGATCTGACGCGGAACGTGGTGTTTCTGGGCAAGCTCGACCATCCCGAGGGCCGCCTTGCCGCCGCGGACGCGCTGGTGCTGCCCTCGCGGTACGAATCCTTCGGCATCGTCTTGCTGGAGGCGATGGCGGCGGGCGTTCCCACCCTCACCTGGCGGACCGACTATCCACGGGCGCCGGTGGCGTGCTCGGAGATTATCGTTGAAGGCCGCACCGGCCTGTGTGCCGATGCTTTCGATATCGACGACCTGGCCCGGAAGCTCGATTTCCTGGCCGAGCGGCCCGACCTGCGGCGGCGGTTCGGGCAGGCGGGCCGGGCGCATTGCCGCAACAACTACTCATGGGTGGCCAGGGCCACCGGTTTTCTGAATCTCATTCAGACGGGCGAACCGATCAGCCAGACATGTCCGGTCTCTCGCTGAGACAATTCGTGGTGGATCAGCACTGTGTCCCGTGGAAGCTGCGCCTCGCGGTCCGGCGGATGGTGCCGTGGCAGTACCGGCGGCGTCTGCTCCACGGCCGGGTGAACCTCAACACGCCGGCGGCGATGGATCAGCGATATCGCAGCCAGGGGACGGATTTCCGTTCGATGGAGAACCTCTACGGCCGGCTGTTGCCTCTGCTGCCGTCGCAAGGCCGGCTGCTTGACGCCGGCTGCGGCATCGCGGTGCTGCTGCGAACGATCCGCCAGCGGTATCCGCAACTGGAGCTTCACGGGGTCGATTTCTCGCCGGTGGCGGTCGAACGGACGCGCGAATACGGTTTTGCCGCCCAGGTCGCCGTCCTTCCGGACCTCCCGTACGACGACGGGTGCTTCGACGCGGTGACCTGCACCGAAGTCCTTGAGCACCTTGACGATCCAGCCGCCGCGGTGCGGTCGTTCGCCCGGGTGCTTCGCGCGGGCGGGTGGCTGATCGTCTCGGCGCCGCAGGACCTGGATCCCGATCATTGCCTGGAGCACGTCCAGGATTTCGATGAACCGGCATTGCGCGGCTGTCTTTCCCAAACCGGGTTGGACCTGGTCCACCTCGAGTCGGTCGAGCGCGAACCGCACCGCAAGCCCGGGGTCTCGTGGCTGGCCGTGGCGGTGAAGGTGGGGTCCGATGCGGATCGCCGTTGACGCCCGAACCGTTTTTACCGCCCATCGGCGCGGGACGGGCAAGAATCTCGTCGATCTGTACCGTCACATGGCCGTTCTGCGGCCGGCGTGGCGGATTCTGATGTTCCATCAGTACGAGGCGGGCGGGAATCCCTTTGCGGACCTGCCCAACGTGGAAACCCGCCGGATCGATATCCGGGGCGACCGGCTGAACCTCTGGCAGCAGGTTCGGCTGCCGCTGGCTGCGTGGCGGGCCGGCGCATCGGTGCTGCACTGCCCAGCCAACACCGCCCCGCGGTTTCCCCTGGTCCCGATGGTGCTGACCCTTCACGATCTGCTGCCGTTCGACCCGGAACTGGCCACAAAGCAGGACGCCAGGTGGTCCGGCAACATCGCAGCGGCGGCGCGGCGGGCCGCCCGGATCATCGTTCCCAGCCGGTTCACATGCGGCCAAATCGTCAAGAAGCTGGGCGTTTCGACCGATAATATCACTGTAAACCCGTGGGCGGCCGACAGCGGCTGCCGCCGGGTGACCGATCCGGGCGAGCTTGGGCGGGTCCGCGCCAAATACGGGCTGGCCGACGAGCGCCGGTACGTCCTGGCCCTCGGATCGTCCGATAAACGGAAGAATACGGTCGGCATCCTCGAGGCCTGGGCCGTCGTGCCCGACCGTCTCCGCAGCCAAATCTCGCTGCTGGCGGTGGGCATCCCGGACCCGGCTCTCGACGGGTTTGCCCGTCGGGCCCGAGAGCTGGACGTGGCGTCGAGCGTGGTTCTCGGCGGATTCGCCGACGAGACCGACCTGTCGGCCCTCATCAGCGGCGCCGAGGTGCTCTGCTACCCGTCGCTGGGCGAAGGGTTCGGACTGCCGGTCCTCGACGGGTTCGCCTGCGAAACGGCGGTGCTGACGAGCAGCGTCAGTTCGCTGCCGGAGGTCGCGGGCGACGCGGCGTGGCTGGTCGATCCAGCCGACCGGCGGGCGATCGCCGCCGGCTTGGTCCGCCTGTTGGACGACCAGCGGCTGCGAAACGAACTGGTCCAACGGGGACGGGTGCGGGCGAGCGAATTTACCTGGCGGGCCTGCGCCGAGACGGCCTGCAGGGTCTTTGAACAAGCGGCGAGAGAACGGACCTGAGATGACGCTGAACATTGCCCCCGATTGCCGGCACTACCTGGGCGACCGGCCCTGCCCGGTCGGCAACTCGTGCCGGTGCCGGCATTATGCCCCGATGGGCTTCCGCGTCCTGATCATCAAGATCGGAGCGTTGGGCGACGTGGTGCGGACCGCCGCCCTGCTGCCGACGCTCAAACGGACCTGGCCCGTGTCACACGTGACGTGGCTGACCAGCGAGGCGGGCGTCCGCATCCTGGCCCGCCACCCGCAAATCGACCGCCTGCTGCCGTTCGACGCGTCCGGGACCGCAGCCGTGCTCGCCCAGTCGTTCGACCTGGTGATCTCGCTGGACAAGGACGCCGGTCCGGCCGGCCTGTGCCGGCTCGTCCGATCGGCCGACAAGCGCGGCATTACTCTCTCCGAGTGGGGTACGGTCGTTCCCGCCAATCGCGAGTGCGAGGGCTACTTCGCCCTCGGTCTCGATAACCACGCCAAGTTCGTCCAGAACACCAGGAGCTATCCCCAGTTGATCCACGAGGCGCTGGGGCTCGAATATCGCGGCGAACCGTACCGCTTGCAGGTCGACCCGTCCTGGGCCGAGCGGGCGGAGCGGATCTTCCAGCGGCGGCCCGGCGCCGACGGTCCGGTGATCGGACTGAACACCGGGGCCGGACCCAATTTCGCCCGAAAGACGCTCAGCCCGGCCCGGTGGGTCGAGCTGGCCCGCGCGCTGACCGCCCGCGGGTACGCCCCGGCCCTGCTGGGCGGGCCCGGCGAGATCGAAACCAACGCGTGGATCCTGGAGCAGTTGGGGCCGGAGGTCCTGGACACCGGATGCCGCAACCGCGAGGACCTCTTCGCCGCCCTGATCGACCGCTGCGATCTGGTGATCACCGGCGATTCGCTGGGTCTGCACGTGGCCGTCGCCCGCGGCGTGCCGACGGCGGCGCTGTTCGGGCCGACCTGCCCGCAGGAGATCGAGCTCTACGGCCTGGGCCGCAAGCTCGTCTCGCCGTGCGCGTGCGGGCCGTGCTATCGGCGGGAGTGCGCCCGCGAGCCCCACTGCATGGACGCGATCCCCCTGGAGACGATACTCGAAGCGGTCGAAACAATCTGCCCGACCGAACGGACGGCGGCCATCCCAACCCAACCGGCGCGGCGCGTGACGCCGACCGGCACGTCGTAGACGGGCACGCCGTCGGACCGTCGGCGGAAAGGCAGCAACAGACCGATGAAATGGTTGTTCGTGACAAGCCGATTTCCCTGGCCCCTGGTGCACGGGCGGTCCGTCACGCTCTACCACACCATCCGCACCCTCGCCCGCGCCGGCGACCGGACCGCCCTGCTGTGCTATCAGGGCGAGCCCGAAGCCGTCGAGGCCTACCGGCGGTGCGGCGTCGAGGTGCTCGAGGGACCGATCGGCGTTCCGCCGACCAAAGGGCCCTCGCACCCGCGGCTGGCTCCGTTCGTTCACGACGCGGAACTGGCGGTTCGCGTGGCGGCCCGCGCCGGCGGGTTCGACACCCTCGTGCTGATGGGCGCCGAAGGCCTGCAGTACGCCCCGCAGGCCCGTCCGGCCGCCTGTGTGGTCGCCTTCCTGGTCGATGATCCGATGCTCGAGGTGGGCCGGCGACTGACCCGCCAGGGCCATCCGCTCGCCTGGCTTCGCGACGCAAAGTTCCTCGTCGGCCAGCGGATCTACGAAAACGCCTTCGTCCGCCAGATCGATCTGGCGGCGTTCGTCAGCCGCCAGGACGTCCAGAGCTTCGCCCGCCGCCATCCGCAAACGGCGGTGGCGTTCGTGCCCAACGGGGTCGATCTCGACCATTTCGCCCCTCCGGTGTCGCGGCCGGCGGCCGGCGGGCCGACCGTCGTGTTCATGGGCAACCTGGAGCATCCGCCCAACGACGACGCCGCGAGGTTCCTGATCCGGCGGATCGCCCCGCGAATCTGGGCCCGACGGCCCCAGACCCTGGTGGCGATCGTCGGCTGCGCCCCTTCCCCCAAACTGCGGCGGTTGGCCGGGCCGCGGATCGACATCACCGGTTTTCTGGACGACCCGCGCCCGCGGCTTTGGGACGCCGCCGTGGCGATGGCGCCGATGCGGATCGGCACGGGCATCAAAAATAAACTGCTGGAGGCGTGGGCGGCCCGGACGGCGGTGGTGGCCACGCCGCTGGCCTGCCAGGGCATTCCCGCCCGTCCGGAGGCGAACCTGCTGGTGGGATGCACCGCCGATCAACTGGCCGGCCAGGCCCTGCGGCTTCTGGATGACGCCGCCCTGCAGGGGCGGATCGCGGAAGCCGGCCGGCGGACCGTCGAGCAGGAGATGGCCTGGCCGCAAACGGTGGCCCTGCTCCGCCGGGCCGTGCTCGACGTCCGATCCGCACCGTCCATGGGCCCAGACGTTCAATGGCTGTGCCCGGAGGGTCCGCGATGAAACAGACCCTCTTTCTGTTGTTGATGATGTTCTACTTCACCTGCCGCTCGTTCGTCGAACCGTTCTGGGCGGTGTTCCTCTACTACGGCCTGTCCGTGCTTCGCCCCCAGGCGTTGTGGGAGTGGGCGTTGCCCGAAGGCATTCGATGGTCGCTCTACGCGGCGGTGCTGGCCGTGGTGGTCGCGATCCTGCATGGCCGCCCGGTCCAACGCCGGGCCACCCGTCCCCTCTTCCTGCCGATGCTCGCCGTCTTCGCGTTCTGTCTGCTGTGCAGCTACCACCACGCGTTGGACCGCACGCTGGCGTCGGCGACCGGCTGGGAATACGCCAAGCTGCTGACGATGCTGGTCGTGGGGGCGTGGGTCCTGACGGAGCGCCGCCACCTGCGGTACCTGGCGTGGATGATCTTCGCGTGCCTCGGCTACGTGGTCTACGAGATGAACTCGCTGTACTTCTTCAAGGGGATGCTCTACATCTACCATCACGGTTTCGGCGGCTACGACAACAACGGGGCGGCGCTGGCGTTGGCGATGGTGATTCCGTTCGGCTACTTCTTCTGGCTGGCCGAGCGGCGCTGGTGGCGATGGGGGTACCTGGCGGTCACGCTCCCGGCGATGCACGTGGTGATGCTCAGTCTCTCGCGGGGAGCGATGCTCAGCACGCTGGTGGTCATGGTGGGCATGCTGGCGGCGACGGCCCGTCGCCACGCGGGACGGACGCTGCTGGCGGCGATCCTGCTGACGGCGGCGATCGCCGTCCTGGCCGGCCCGGAGGTCCGCGACCGCTTCGCCACGATCGGCGACAAGCTCCAGGACCCCTCCGCCGAGTCGCGGTACCTCAGTTGGCGGGCGGGCTACCGGATCGCCAAGGCCTACCCGCTGTTCGGCGTGGGGCTTCGGAATTCGAATCTGCTGACCTGGGACTACGGGGCGGACCGCGCGGGCCGGACAATCCACAACAACTACCTCCAGATTGCCGCCGACGCCGGCCTGCCCGCGCTGACGGTGTTCGTGAGCCTTCTGGTCGCGTCATTCGGTTGGTTCCATCTGGGGGCTCAGCGGGCGGCGGCGGACATGGACGATCCGGAAATGCGATGGCACCACTACATCTGCCGGGCCGGCGGATGGAGCCTGGCCACCTTCGCGGTCGGATCGGTGTTCCTGTCATTTGAAACGTTCGAGTTGCCCTATCTTCTGATGCTCATGGCGGCGGCCGCTCCGGATCTGGCCGGCGAGCCGCGTCTCGCAATCGCGGACTCGCAGCCGCGCCGGCTGCCTCGCGTCGCCGCCCTTTCGCCCGCGGAGACCCCTGCATGAATTGGCGGCTGACCGATCACCTGGACCGCATCGTTCGCACGTTGAATCGCTGGGCCGAGACCCGGCGCCCCGGATGGCGCCGCCGACTCGCGCTGGGACTGAACCTGCCGCTGCGGGTCGTCTGGCATCTGTGGCGGAACCGTCGCTACCTGACCGCGGGCAAGCTGCTCAACATCGCCGTCGTCAACGTCGAGTACCTGCTTCGGCGAGAGCGGCTCCTGGGATTGCCGTACGACATCAAGATCGAGCCGACCAACCGCTGCGGCGGCGGGTGCCGGTTGTGCCCGACCGGCCAGGGCCTCCAGGGACGGGCCAAGGGCGTCATGCCGTTCGAGCGGTTCGAACGCCTCGTCGAGCAGATCCGCGACCACGCGTACGTCCTGGACCTCTCGAACTGGGGCGATCCGCTGGCCTCGCCCGAAATCTACCGCATGATCCGCTGCGCCCACGACGCGCGAATCTGGACCTACCTCTCGAGCACCCTGGCCCTCTTCGATCCCGCCCGCGACGCCGAAACGCTCATCCGATCCGGCCTGGATATGCTCAACGTCTCGCTGCACGCGGCGACCCCGGAGACGTGCCGCCACTATCAGCCGGGCCGGTGGCTCCAAGCCGACCTGGACAAGCTGCGGGCCTTGCTCGAGACCCGGCGACGCCTCGGTTCGCGAACCCCCATCGTCCGCCTGTTCTTCGTGGTCACCCGGCACAACGAACACGAGATCGAGCCATTCCGGCAGTTGGCCCGCGAGTTGGATTGCCAAGCCGTCTTCGCTCCCGCCTCGCTGAACCTGCGATTCCTGGGCCGGGATCGGAACCTGGCCGACCGGAAGTGGCCGCCCGAGCGAAAACGCCAGGTCGCCCGCGAACTCGCCGAGACATGGCTGCCACGCGATCCGCAGTGGATCGCCCCGTGGTACCGCCGGAGTGTGGAGGAGTTGATCGACTTTCAGCCGACGGGCGCGGGCAAACCTTACCGCTGCGACTGGCCGTGGCGGCGGACGGTGATCAACTGGGACGGCGGCGTGGCCGCCTGCTGCGGAGTCTTCGACCCGCGACACGACCTGGGCAACGTCGGCGAGCGCCCGCTCCGCGAGATCTGGAACGGGCCCGCGTATCGCGCCGCCCGTCGAAGCTTTCGTCGCCCCGTCCGCACCCCCGTCGGCGAATCCTGCGAGCATTGCATGGGAGTGCTGCCCTGACGTCCGACGATGATCCGATCTATCGCCCACAATCCGCCGCGGTTGCGAGTGCTGCACGTGCTGCACAGCCTCGACTGCGCCGGGACCGAGCGACTCGCCTGCGACTTGATGCTCGCGCTGGGCGAGCAGGTGGAGTCCGCCGCGGTCTGTCTCGATCGCCAGGGGCCGCTGGCCGCCCGCCTTCGCGAGGCGGGGCTGGAGGTCCGCTGCACCCAGCGGCGACCCGGCGTCGACCTTCGCCAGATCCCGCGGATCGCCGCGATCATCCGCCGCTTCCGCCCGCACGTCCTGCACTGCCATCAATACACGCCCTTCTTCTACGGCGGGCTGGCCGCGCTCGGCTCGCCCGGCGTCCGCGTCCTCTTCGCCGAACACGGACGGCATTTCCCCGATCGCGTGTCCCGCAAGCGGCGGCTCTTCAATCGGCTGCTCGACGCCCGCGCCGGCAAAGTCACCGCGGTCTGTGACTTCACGCGGCGGAGCCTGGTGGCTAACGAAGGGCTGTGCGCCCGGCGCATCGAGATTATCCCCAACGGCATCGACCTCGAACCGTTCGACCGCCTGCCCGACCGCGCAGCGGCGCGGGCCCGGCTCGGACTGCCCGACCGCGCGGACGTGATCGTCCACGTCGGATCGTTCCGGCCGATCAAGGACCAT
Source organism: Phycisphaerae bacterium (assembly GCA_012729815.1). Taxonomy (NCBI): domain Bacteria; kingdom Pseudomonadati; phylum Planctomycetota; class Phycisphaerae; species Phycisphaerae bacterium. Next base: position 42,669 of record JAAYCJ010000348.1, read on the forward strand.
CCGACCGCCCTGCGGGCGATGGCGATGGTCCTGGCCCGCCGGCCCGCCGCCGTGCTCGTCTGCGCCGGCGAAGGGCCGCAGCTTTCCGCCTGCCAAACCCTTGCCCGCCAGCTGCGCATCGAACGCGCGGTCCGGTTCCTCGGCCGCCGCGACGACGTGCCCGCGATCCTGGCCGCGGGCGACCTGGCCCTCTCCAGTTCGCTCTGCGAGGCGCACAGCCTGGCCATGCTCGAGGCGATGGCGGCGGGATGTCCGGTCGTGGCCACCCGCGTCGGCGGCGTGCCCGAGACCGTTCCCGACGGACGGACCGGCCTGCTGGTCGGCCCGCAGGACCCGCACGCCATGGCCCAGGCTCTCATCACGTTGCTCGAAGACGACGGCCGCCGCGCCGCAATGTCGCGCGCCGCAGCGGAACACGTCCGAACGCATTTTTCGAATCGCACCATGCACCAGCGATACCTCGACATCTATCGCCGCCTGAGCGCGGGAGCGGCCCGGTGAACCCCGATACCGCCTTGAGCATCCTGCACGTGCGAACCGTCCGCGGAAGCGGTGGCGGGCCCGACAAGGGAATCCTGGCCTCCTGCCAACGCCTGCGCCAACTCGGCTGCCGGGCCGACGCGTTCTACGTCCTCGACCGCCGCAGTGACTATCAGCCGTTGCTCGACGCGGCCAGGGCCAAAGGCGTGGACGTGCACACCGCTTTCGAGGACCGACCGGTCTGCCTCGATACGCTTCGGCGCTTCCACCGCTGCCTCGTCCGCGGCCGCTACCGAATCGTTCACGTCCACGAGTACAAGTCGGCCGCGCTGGGCCAACTCCTGCGGCTGTGCCGCAGCTACCGCGTCGTCGCCACCGCCCACGGATACAACCGCACCTCGCGACGCGAACTGCTCTACTACGGGCTGGATCGACTCCTGCTTCGTCAAGCCGACGCGGTGGTCGCTCCCAGCCGGCAGATGGCCGATGAGCTTCGACGCCGCGGCGTGCCCGCGCCGCGAATCCGGATCATCCCCAACGGCGTGGACTGCAGCGGCCCGATGGTCCAGCCGATCGGCCGCAACGGGCGGCTGCGGCTGCTCTATCTCGGCCGGCTCAGTCCCGAAAAGGACCCGCTCAATCTGATCGACGCGGCGGCGCACCTCAAATCCCGAGGCGTCGCGGTCGAAGTGACCATCGCCGGCGACGGACCGCAGCGGGACGTCCTCGCCGCGGAAACCCGACGACGCGGACTCGACAACGCCGTGCGACTGCCGGGTTTCGTCAGCGACGTCCGCTCGCTGCTGGCCCGGACCGACGCCCTGGTCTGTCCCAGCCGCACCGAGTGCATGCCCAACGCCATCCTCGAGGCGATGGCCGCCGGCGTGCCCGTGGTCGCCACCGCCGTCGGCGGCGTGCCCGAGATGATCCGCCACGGCCGCGATGGGCTGCTGTGCCCGCCGCAAAACGCCGAGGCCCTCGCCGACGCGCTGCGGCAACTCGACCGCCAACCCGATCTGGCCCGATCGCTGGCCCGCAGCGCCCGCCGCCGCGTGATCGAGGAGTTCTCTTTCGAACGCCACATCCGCGACATGCTCGACCTCTATCGCCGCGTTCTGGAATCATCATGAAGACGTTCGCCAAAA
>JAAYCJ010000349.1 GCA_012729815.1 Phycisphaerae bacterium
GAACGCGGCTTGCAGCCCCGATTTCCCGCACTAAGCACGGGGCCTGCGTGATCTCCAGCGGCCCCTCGGTCTTCGCCATGTCTTGGACCATCGTCCTGTACTGCCACGGCTGCATGTCCTGTACTCCAACCCGTCGCTCTGGTCGCCCCACCGTTGGCTACGTCTTGACCGACTGGACCATCGCCAGGATCGCCGCTTTGATCGGGGCAGGGAGATTCCCCCAGGCCTGAACAACCTGGACCAAGTCCCCTTCTATGGGCGGACCTTCAGGGCTGTTGTTGTCACAGTTGTTGTCACTCGTGCTGGTCTTGTTGTAAGTCCCTGCGGTATCGCCCTCTACGGAATTGCCGTCCTGACTTCTAATCAGCAGATCGCAGGTTCGAGTCCTGCCAGGCGCGGTTTTTCCTGTCGCGTTTTTTGCCTGGTTTGTCTATTCTTGGGCCGTTTCGGGTTTGAAGGAGACGGCGTTCATTATGACATCCGACGGTACGCACAGGCAGATCGGCGACTGGTGCCGCAGCGAGTTGGCGGAGTATCACGGGTTCTCGGCGCGGGTCGATGTTGGCGATGCGTTTCTTAACTCGCTGTTGTACGGGACGCTCAAGTCGTTCGCGGACCGCACGGACCCGTCCGGTTTCTGCCAGACCAGCTACGGCGAGGTCGGCAACGTCAAGCTCTACGGCCAGACGCATTATCCTCGCGACACAGCTGAGGCGGCGCGGGCGCTGGCGGATGTGGGCCTGGTCGAGACGGCCATTCGCATCCTCGGCTTTACGCTCGACCACGTTCCGAAGGGCCAGTACTACATTCCGCACGTTTACAGCCGCGACGGGTCGATCAAGGCGAACACGATCCAGATCGATACGCCCGCCCACGTGGCGATCGCGCTGCAGCGGTGCGTGGAGATCGCGGGCACGACACAGCGGTTGGGCGAGCTGTTCGCCGGCCTGTGCGCCATGTTCGACGGCGCCTGGACGCGGCATTATCACGAGGACTGGCGGCTCCTGGACGCGGGCAACTTTAACGAGCAGGGTTTTGGCGGCAGTTCGGAGCCGATCTGCGACCTTTTTACCAATGCGTCGATGGCGGCTGGTCACGCCGCCATGGCGGTTCTGGCCGATCGGTTCGGACGTCGCGACCTGGCTGCGATATTCGCCGATCGCGGCAACGCACTGGTCGAAGGCATCGAGACGACGCTGTATGACGGCGACAGGCGGATCTACCGGGTCGCCCGGCACCGGCTCGACGGCCGGTATACCGACGAGGTGGACTGGATTTCGCTTTACTCAGCACGATGGCACCGCGGCCAGGCCGGCGCGTGGGACCGGGTGTTTGACATCCTCAAGGAGACATCGGTCATTGCGTGGGACGACATGGAGGTGATTTCGTGCGAGCCCGATCGGTACCGGGTGCTCGGCAAGGTGTTCGGGCATCTGCTCGGCTATCTGGGTCGGACCGGGCGATTCGCTTTGCTGGACTCGCACCTTGAGTTTGTGCGGCGGACGGTGGTCAAGCCGTCGAACATCTGGCCCGAGTGGTGGTACCACAAAGACCCCGATAGCCCGGATGACTATTTCAGGAATTACTGGTCGCCGCGTTTTCGCGGCATGTGGCTGCCGTACGCGCAGGATCCGCAGGCCGACTACACGGTCGACAGCGGCAACTGCGAGCAGGCGGCGGTCTTCCTGGTTCACTCCTTCGAGGACCTGATCGGGATCCGGATTGGTGGGGCGGGCGTGTCCGTCCGGCCGAGTCTGCCGTTTGGCCTGAGGGACGTGACGGTCAGCGATCTGCCGGCCGGCCCGCGGAGCACCATCAGCTATCGGCAGAGGCGTTCGGGGCGGTCGCTGGAATTCGGCTTTGATGTCCACGGCGATCAGCCGGTGGAGGTCGCACTGGCCGTCCCCGCGGAGGCCCGGAACGTGAGCCTCCTGATCGACGGCCGTCAGTCGCCGCTGCCCGCGCCGGTGCGAGAACACGACGTTCAGCGGATAACCCTGCCGATCGGCCCGCAGCAGCGAAGCGCGCAAGTGGCGATCCGCTGGGACGGCTAGACGGCGTTTGCGGCTCGGGCGTTGCCGCTGCCAACGGTTCTGCGGACGTCGTGGCAACGGAGTACACCTGTTCGCAAGATTCTCACCTTTACGCGAATCGGCGTTCGCCTTCTAATGGAGACATGGACACGATCCAAGGCGATCAGAGGTGTGCGTGCAAACCGGATTGGCCGGCGGCCAAGGCGCGATGGCGGGCGTTCTGGGACATGGCGGCGACCGACCGGCCGTGCCTGGACCTGCGGGCGTTTCTGCCGGATAAAGGCGAGCCGCCGCCGATACCGCCGACGCTGGAGGGTCGCTGGCTGGACCCGGATTACCTGACCGCGTTTGCCGTTCACAACGTGGCCAGCATGTACTTCGGCGGCGAGGCGGTGCCGACCAATCCCGTCATTCTGGCCGGCTGGACGCTGGGCTGCGGACCGGACGTGCGGTTCGCCGAGACGACGATCTATCATCCGGTGACGACGTCGAGCCTGGACGAGCCGGTGCGGTGGTGGCCGGGACCGGCGGACCCGTGGCGGGCGAAGCTGGAACGGGTGTACGACCGGCTGCTGGAGGCGGCCAAGGGGAGATTCCTGGTGGGCTATCCGTTCCAGGTGCCGGTCAACGACCTGCTGATGCTGTTTCGAGGGAACGCGGATTTTCTGACGGACCTGGCGGAACGGCCGGAGTTGTGCACTCAGCGGCTGAGAGAGATGCTGCCGGCGTGGTTCGCCGATCAGGAGCATTTCTTTGCGATGATCGACGCGCAGCAGGACGGCTGCGTGTGGGCATGGCCCGGGCTGTGGTCGGACGAGTTTGTGATGGAAACCCAGTCGGACATGTCGTGCATGATCTCGTCGGATCTGTTCGAGCGGTACGTGATGGTCGAGTTGGACGCGGTCGGCGAGCGATACGAGCGGGTGTGGTATCACCTGGATGGTCCACAGGCAGTGCGTCACCTGCCGACGCTGCTCTCGCGGCCGTACGTTAAGGTCATCCAGTACGTACCGGGCAGCGGCGCGGCGGAGAACGGGCCGGCGTGGCTCGATCTGTACCGGCAGGTGCAGGCGGCGGGCCGCGGCTTGGATTTGTACGTATCGCTTGGGACGATGGAGTTCCTGATCCGGCATCTGCGGCCGGAGGGTCTGGTGCTGCGGTGCGGCGTGCATTCACCCGAAGAGGCCCAAGACTGGATCGACAAGGCCCCGCGCCTGGCCGGGCGAGACATCGGCAAGGGCAAATGAGGAGAAGCGATGAAGTATTCGATGATGACGTACACGATCGCGCGGCAGCAGCCCGACGGCAAGGCGGACATGCCGGCGGTCTGCCGGCTGACGCGCGAGTTGGGGCTGGAGGGGATCGACCAGGTGCACCTGTATGGCTACGAGCCGGCGGATCTGCGTCGCATGGCGGATGATGAAGGGCTGCGCTTTGTCTGCTATACGTTCTCAGCCGATCTGATCTGTTCGGATGAGGCAGCGCGGCGGAAGGCGGTGGATACCGTACTGGAAGGCTTGGACGCGGCACAGGTGCTCGGCGCGCCGATGGTGATGATCCCGATCGGCCGCAAGCCGGAGCTTTCTCGCGAGGAATGCCGCCGGCTGGCGATTGCGACGCTCGAGCGGATCTTCGAGGCGGCCCGCGGCTGTCCGATCACCATCAGCACCGAGCACTTCGTTTGCGCGGCGCCGTTCATCACGTCGCAGGACATGAACGCGCTGACTTCGGCGCTACCGGAGATGCGCGTGACTTTCGACGCCGGTTGCGTGCTGACTGGCGGCGAGGAGCCGTCGGCGGCGTTCCTGAACAACCGCGAGAAGGTGGTCCACGCCCACTTCAAGGACTACGTCGAGGCTCGGGCCGGCGAGTCGGGCATGCCCGGCCTGGACGGCAGGACGTACCGCGGCGCGCTGATCGGCGAAGGACTCGTGGACTACCGCAAGCTCGTCGCGACGATGCGGCGCAGCGGCTATGGCGGGTACGTCAACATCGAATACGAAGGAGACAAGTACCCAGCGGATGCGGCGATCCGCAAGGCGCTGGAGTATCTCAGGAACCTGGAGCAGGAACTGGCTCAGGAAGTGTAAAGGGCTGGATATGAGCAAGACATCGAAGTTGCGGGCCGGCGCGGCGCAGGTGGATATTACGCCGGAAAAGGGCATTCAGATCGCCGGCGACGTGAGCCGCCCGAGACCGGTCGAGACGGTGGAGGACCAGATATTCGCCAGGGCACTGGTCCTGGAGTCGGACGGCCGGAAGGTATGTTTGGTGACGCTGGACCTGTGCTTCGCCAAGGATCCCTGCGTCGCGCAGATCCGCCAGGATGCGGCGAAGGCAACAGGGATCGCGCCGGAGGCGATCATGCTGCATAGCACGCACACGCACGGCGCTCCGGCTTTGGGCAGCGCGGTGGCGGAGAAGGACTTTCCATGCATCACCGACGACCTGTGGTGGCTCTGCGGCGACGAGCGGTACAACCGGTGGGCGGTTCCGCAAATCGTCGAAGCGATCCGTCAGGCGAACGCCAACCTTCAGCCGGCGTCGATCGGCTGGGGCAGCGGCATGGAGGGGCGGGTGGCGTTCAACCGGCGCTTCGTGATGCGGGACGGGACGGTACGGACGCATCCCCGGACGTGCGATCCGCAGATTCTGCACGTTGAAGGGCCGATCGATCCGGAGGTGGGAGTCATCGCGGTCAAGGGCGGCGACGGCAGGATGATCGCGACGCTGCTGCATTTCAGTTGCCATCCGACGCACGAGTATCCGCAGCGGTACATCACCGCCGGGTGGCCGGGAGCGTGGGCCAAGGGCGTGCGGGAACTCTGCGGCGAGGCGTGCGTGCCGCTGGTGCTTAACGGCTGCTCGGGCAACGTGCACCATCACCACCACCTGGACCCGACGCACGATGCGGACCACCGGGTGATCGGCAAGCGGCTGACCGAAGACGTGGAGAAGATTCTGGCGGAGATCACATTTGTCGATGCGGCGGACCTGGATCGGCGCGACGTGCGGCTGAGCATTCCGATGCGGCGGATGAGCCCGGAGCGCCTGGCCGAGACGCGGCAGTACCTCCGCGACCACCCGGAACCGCCGTGGAACCGAGATTACAACATGATCGAGTGGGAGTGGGCGTACGCGGTCTCGCGGCTGGGCCTGCACGAGCGGGCGGAGAAGTCGCCGAACGTCGATTGCGAGATCCAGGCGTTCCGGATCGGCGGCGCGGCGGTGGTCGGACTGCCCGGCGAGCTCTTCGTCGAAGGGCAGTTGGCGATCAAGCTGGGTTCGCCGTTCTACCCGATCTACGCGGGCGGCAACAGCAACTCGCACGTGGGATACGTACCGACCCGTCGGGCGTTCGAAGGGGGCGGCTACGAGACGGACCTGGGCAACTGGTCGAAGCTGGTTCCCGAGGCGCTGGAGATGATGTCGGACGCCGCGATTGCGATGCTCAAGGAAATGAAGGAAGGAGTTCCGAATAATGACAAGTAAGCTGGCGATTCTGGGCGGCAGACCGGCGGTGGCCAAGGGCGTGAAGTTCAAGGTCTGGCCGAAGGCGGACAAGCAGGATGAGGTGTTCGTGCTCAGGTCACTGCGAGGAGAATCCCATGCGTGGGGCCCCAACGTGGTCGCGTTGCAGGAGGAGTTCGCCCGCTGGAACGGGAACCGGTTCGCCGCGGCGTGCAACAGCGGCACGGCGGCGCTGCACATGGGGCTGGCGGCGGGCGAGGTTGGAGCGGGCGACGAGGTGATCACCACAACGCTCTCGTGGACCTCGAGCGCCACGTGCATTCTGCACCACAACGCGATCCCGATCTTCGTGGACATTGACGAGGCGACGCAACTGATCGATCCGGCGAAGATCGAAGCGGCCATCACGCCCAAGACCAAGGCGATCCTGCCCGTGCACTACTGGGGCTTGGCGTGTGATATGGACGCGATCATGACAATCGCCCGAAAGCACAAGCTGTTCGTGATCGAGGACTGCTGCCAGGCCCACGGCGCGACGTGGAAAGGGAAGAAGGTCGGCACGTTCGGGCACTGCGGGGCGTTCAGCCTGAACCAGAACAAGAACTTCTCAGCCGGTGAGGGCGGGCTGTTCGTAACCGACGATGAGCCGCGGTACGTCAAGGCTCGGGCGCTGATGAGCTTTGGCGAGATGCGGGCGCCCGAAGGCAGCCGCGATTTCCACAGCTACGCGATGGGCTGGATGTACCGAATGAACGACCTGACCGCGGCGTACGCCCGCAGCGGCCTGCAGCGGCTTGACCAGACGAACAAACAGGCCCGGGCCAACTGGGTGCGTCTGCGCAAGGCCCTGGAGGACACGCCGGGCTTGATCGTGCCGTACGATTCAAAGGACCGGCCGAACAACGGGTACGCATTCGTCATCCGGGTCGATCCGTCGGCCATCGGATACAAAGGGGCGGTGCGCGAGCTGACCGACGGCGTGGTCGAGGCCCTCAAGGCCGAAGGCGTGCCGATGGGACCGGCGCGGATGTCGCTGCCCGCCCACACGGTCTTCCAGGCCAAGGAAGGCTACGGTCACGGCTGTCCGTGGTCGTGCCGGTTCGCCCGCAAGGGCATCCGCTACGACATGAGACAGTTCCCGGTCACGCAGAAGGTGGTGGACAGCTCGATCCAGATCGCGATCAACGGCCACCGCCCGCCCAACGGCCCGCGCGAGATCGACGCCATCGCCGCGGGCGTGCGGAAGGTATTCGAACACCTCGCCGACGTGCCGGTGGGCAAGTGACGCGGCGCGCATCGCGGCTCGTTATCGTTCCAGGCCTGGAATCCATTCGGAGCTCGTCTTCTGGGCCTCGGAGAGCCGATCCTGGACGGTAACGGCCAGGAGGACGGCGAAGCCGAGATCGTGAGCCGCTGAGAGCGTGACGCGGGCGATGGTCTTTTCCGGCTGCGGATTGATCCAGGCGAAATCGTAGAGGCCGGGTCGCGGCCACTTCGGTCCGATCCAGGCGATGGCCGGGTGGTATTCCGTCGCAGCGGGATCGACGGGGCACCAGTCCATCACGTCGCGCCCATAGCAGACCTCAGTCCGGGCGTGAGTACCATCTGAATATTCGATATCGACGTCGAGGATCTTCGTCGTGGCGGGCAAGGTACAGGTCCACATGCTGGTGATCAGCATCCGCATCGCAGCAGCCTTGGCCTCGACGGAAAGGGTAACACTCGCGGCGCCGCCCTTGTTCTGTGCCTCGGAACGGAATCCGATGCAGCTTTTCCCCGCGTTTGCCGACGGATCGATGATCCGGTGCAGGATTCCCTTGAACTTCTGATCACCCAGCGGCAACTCGTGCAGCCCCTGGTTGGGGCCGTTCCATATTCCAGACACAAACCCTTCGTTGCAGTGTGCCGAGATATCGATCGGGTGAAATCCGAGATCGAGCTCCGGCTCGCTGATCGGCGCGGCGGCTTGGGCGCGAACCTGGAGTCCGAAGTTCGGCAATACGGCCCGGACGAACTGCATCGCGCGGGTCCGCTCGGAGAACTCGGTGTCCCAGGCGACCTCTTCGATGAACCACGCCCCTTTGCCCGATCGCACGACGGCGGCGACGCAGGGTTCCGTCAGACCCTCGATATCGGAGTCGGGTGGACACTCGACCGTGTAGCTTGCCACCCGCGGCGAGACCGGCGGCAGGAATGCTCCGTCGGGCCAGAAGAGTTCATCGTTGCTGACGCCGGCAAGCGGACCGACGCCGAGAACGTTGATCGGCGACGTGAGCGTCAGGTCCTTCAGCGAGATGGGCGCCGGCAACAGCGCGTTGACGCTCTCGACGTGTCCGGGCACGGGTCGATGCAGCCAGATGGTTCCTCCGGCATCGACGTACGCGGTGAGCATGTCCCTGTTTTTGGTGAGTTCATCCATCGTCCGGTCGTCGGAGTCGACGACGATCACGGCGTAGTCGGAAAGATCGCGGACCTCCTCCAGCCGGTCCGAGAGCAGGTAGGGCTCGACGCCGAGGGACTGCAGGAAAGACGGAACGGCGCTTCGCGGGTCGGCGAGGACGCCCACCGCCGACCGCGGCCTCTCGCCGCGATACGCATCGGCGTACTCCAACAGGTTGGCGAGCAGGATCCCAGCTGCGGGCTGATCGTCGAAAGCCTCTAGAACGGGAAGCTGGACCGCGATGATCAATCCGCGGCCGTGCGGGATTTCCATGAGAGCGGCCTGCCGCAGTCCGCTCCCGCAGTCGATGATCGTCCGGGCTGAGAAGGCTTTGGGTTTCAGGTAGCTGTAGGCCGCGGTGATGTGGCTTTCCTGCCAGAATCGCAGCAGCTCATCGTCCAGCCCCGCCAGCAGCGGATGGTCGGGAATTCGCAGGTGAACGATCGTCATCGACGAACCGGGGCACGGCGCCTCGAACTGGCTGCCGGGGTTCGCGTCGTCGGCGTACTTCAGAGGCGGCGAGCCCGGAGCGGGCTCAAGCCGTACGGGAAGGAAATCCGGCACCTTCGAGCCGCCAAGGACGATCAGGCGTCCTCCGGAACGAAGGAATGCGTCCACCGCGTCGGCATGGCCGCCGAGTCCCTCCTGGTCGCCACGGACAACCAGAACGTCAAGATCGGCGAACTCCGGCTGATCGGCGGATATCGCACGGATCGGAACATTCAGCCGACGGAACACCTCGTCGGGCAGGTCCACGAGTCCGCACCGGGCCGTCACCTTCGCCTGGGACGACGCGCCGGGGAAGACGATGAAACGCCGTCCGTCGCGGTGCGTGGATTCGCCGTTGGCGAAGGTCTCCACGACAAAGGTGAATGTCTGCTTCTGATTCACATCGGGCAAGGCGACCTCGATCTGCGTCCGCCTGCTCTCCGCCGGTGAAAGGACCATCTCGAACTCGCCCTGCCGGACCGGCGATTCTCCTTCTTCCTGAAGCGACCACTTGACGGTAATCGGCTGCTCTTCGAGACTGTCGTTGAGGGTGGTGACGGTTCGCGCAACCGAGCGGCCGCCAAAGTAGACCGACCGGTACTGATGAATGAAGCTGGCGATCGGGGTGAACATCTCGCGAACCAGCTTGACCTTACCGTTGTTGTCATTCAGTTCGTCCAGGACACCGTTGAAGGTCAGGATCGTCCACGGGACTCCAGCCGTCATCCCGTCGATCCGCTGGCCGGGGATGGTGTAACTCCAGATTGCCATGTGGGCTGGATACAGGTAGCCGGCGACGTAGGCGCGCTTGCCCAGCAGCGGGGCGAAGCCTGCCGGCTCGCCGAAGCAGGAGTCGTATTCGCCAACGTAGAGCGGCTTCTTACGATCCCAGAGCCAGTTCTTTTCGCGGTAGCTGTCGATGGGAATCGACAATCGCCGCCCCGTGATGGGAAACAGGCTTTCGTTGCCGGGAATGCCGGGATAGTGAAGATTGTAGATGTCGGCTACTTCATAGAACACCGGTCCCGACCCTTCGTACATGATCGGACGCGACGGGTCGAGCCGCTTGACGAGACGGCCAAGCGATCTCATTTCTTTGACAATCGTTTCCACCGTTTCGGGTGTATATCCGAACGGCGAGCGTGGAGCGTCCGCAGCCGGCAGGTGGTAGCCCAGTTCGTTCTCCATGCTCCGGATGACGAGGCTGGCATGGTTGAATTCACGATGGACCCATCTCGGGTAGAACTCGCGGAAGTTGGTCCACGTCCGCTGATCGTCCAGCTTCATCTTTCCGGGCAGCGTGGCCATCCAGGCTTCGGAGGCGATCATCAGCCCGATCTCATCGGCCTGATCGAACATGAGGATCGGGTACGGCTCGGTGTGGTAGCGAACGAGCGTGACGTTGACGTTGAAGAAGGAACGAAGGAACTTCTTGGTGGCGTACCAGCGGTCGATCCGCGATTTCTCGTCGTAGTGTACGATGCCGGGATAGTCGTGGGGAATCCCCGCTGCGGCCCCGGGACGGATGGCGGTTTCGTTGATCCGGAACACCGGGCCGTCGGCCCGAAATTCGCGGAACCCGAAGCGGACGTCGTGGCAATCCGCGGCTGCGCCGTCGACCGTGATCTGCGTCCGCAATCGGTACAGATAGGGTTTCTTTGGCCACCAGAGGCGGATCTTGCCTAGATCCACGGGAATGACCGTTTCGGATTCGTTCATTCCCGGTTCGATCGCGACAGTCCGCGGAGGCGACGCGATGACGGTTTCGGTCCCGTCGATAACTTGGTGTCTGATGAGGACCGTCCGAGCGACCTTCGAATCGCTTCTGATGCTCGTCGCGACCTTCAGCTCCGAATTGCGGACCGACGGAGTGACGCGACATGAGTCTACCGCCAGGTCCTGCGTGGCCACAACATAGATCGGATCACCGATCCCCGCCGCCCCGAGACTACACGTGCACGGACGGATGAACGGCATGCCGGGAACCTCCCGGCCCTGGAGCCAGGCCCGCGACCAGACGGGCAGCAGACTTTCGAGGAGTTCCGGAGCGGCGCAGCTTACCCAGTCGGTGACCGCGATCAGGAGTTCGTTGGATTGGCCGGGCTTCGCCGCCGGGGTCAGATCGACGTGCAGCGGCATCTGGTCGGTGTGGGACGAAACAAGAAGCTCGCGGTTGAGAAACACGTCTGCCCGGAATCGCACGCCGCCGAGTTGCAGTTCGATTCGCTTGCCGCGCATCGGCTCGGGAATCGTGAACGTCTTGCGGAACCAACGGGTGTGGACGCCCTGCCAGGTCTCCCAGCGATACGGCAACTCACATGGCGCCCACTCGCCCCCTTCGGGCGGAAGGATGTTCATTGGATCGCCGTCGGCCATCTCCCACTGGCCGTTGAGGCTCATTCGCAGCCGCGGACCGGTCAGGACGTCGACAAAGACGATTTGCTCGTCGTCGATGGCCAGCGGAGCCTGCTTGCCTTCGGCGGCGTCGACCCGCACCTTCACGTATGGCCCGGCGTTGTCGGTAACCACGTCGAGGGTCAGTTCCCTCTTCTGCGAAGCCGCGAGAACGCTATCCACGCTCTCCTCAGCCAGGACGTTTTGGTAGTAGTCGATCACCGTCACCTTGCCCGACAGCATCTGGTCCAAGCCGCTGTCATTCGAGAAAGTCACCGTGACCGGCAGGACGGTCCGGCCGTCCTTTACGCCTGCCGGCCCGTGAGTAACGCCGTAAGCAATGGCGCGTTCCGCGGGCCCGAGCAGCGACGCCTTCGAAATGCGCAGCTCGTCGACGCACACGTCGCCGGCCTGCGGACACAGGATAAGCCGCTTGCCGGGATCGGCCACCGGTTCCCACTGGCCCGTCTTGGCGGTGACCCGCGCACCATCGATGAACAGCACGAGCCCCTGTCGGTGGTCCCACGCGCAGGCGACGTGATGCCAGTTCGTGTCGGTTGGGTACGGGAAGATCAGGTAGGCGTCGTGGAGGTTGGCGAAATTGTGCAGGTCGAACCGCAGATGGCCGCGATCCTGCCAGCGCCAGTACCAGATGCGGACATTCCCCTTCTGGCCGTGGCCGACGTCGTTGGCCACCAGCGTGTGATCCTCGGAAAACCACTGTGGGTCATTGACCCTGACCCAGAATTCGACCGTGCCGGAATTCACATCGAACCCAGCGTCGGAAGCCAGGCTCAGGCCATCCGGGCCAACCACGACCGCCTGGCCGAACCGTCCAGGTACGAAGGTCACGTCGCCCTGACACTCAGGCGGAAGCGAGTCCTCGAAGCCAGCCAGGAACGTCGTGTATTCATCCGACCGCTGAGCTGAGGACGAGTTGATCCTCTGCCCGCAGGCGATGCCAAAGGACGCTACCACGGCCAGACACGTTAAGATGAGCACGCTGAATTTCATGGACGCCTCTACATCAGATCGAACTCAGTAGTACACGACCCAGTAGCGAAGAAAGATGGGGTAATCGTCCGGGTTGGGCAACGGTCCCCAGGGGGCGGACTCGCTGAACCCGGTATGGGCTTTCCACTCGGCATGGCCGTCGAAGAAGAGAAAGGTGCCCGACCCGCGATGCATGGGCGGATTGACGTCGGTCTGGCCGAATGAGCAGTCGGACAGTCCCGAACCGAAGACGTGGGCCCGCTCGGCCAGCGTAATGGCGAAGGCGGTCTCGGCGCGGATGCGACGGGTATCGCCGTTGAGGCAGCCGGGCGCGGATGAACCCCACATGAACCCGTTCGGGCCATACGAGGCGTTCAGAACCTGGAGATTCGGACACGTGACGATCCTGTCCTTGATCGTATAGCCCAGATCCCGCAATACGTCTTCCCATCGCGGGCAGTCGGGCGGCAGGAAATCGTGGTAATCGTCGCGATAGGTGGTCAGGATGATAGACCACTGGCGGAGATTGCTCAGACACACGGCCTCTCTCGCCTGTTCGCGTGCGGCGCTCAGGGCTGGAAGCAGGATGGCGACCAGAACGGCGATGATGGCCACGACGACCAGAAGCTCGATGAGGGTAAAACCGCAAGCTCGCATTCGACGACTGCCGGCAATTCCGCCCGTCATTGACATCTCATTCCTCCTCAACCGCCTCATCGCGGTGTTCCTGGACGCGTTCGACGATTTCGTTCAGCCGGTCGCCCGCGCGATCCCTGGCTCCGCAGGACTCGCGAACGACCAGGACCTGTCTGGCCCGCCCCTCGGCTTGGGCCGAACCGCCCGCGGCCAGGGCCTCAGCATGCCTGAGCATGCCGTCAGCGACGTAGTCGTAATCGAACTGAATGGTCGTCAGGGGCGGGTCGGCTGCGTGGGCCATCGGGATGTTCTTAAAGCCCATCAGGGCGACGTCCTCGGGAATTCGCAGTCCGCGCTTGTGCACCGCGGTCATCAGCCGCAAGGCGTCCTCATCGCCAAGGCACACCACCGCCAGGTCGCTCGCCATGCCGGACCATCGATCCACCACCGCATCCACTTCCTCGGCCCGATGGCCCGCCAGAGCAATGTGCGTGGCCAACCCATGCCGCGATGCGAATCGCGAATACGCCAGAATCCGTCGCTGAAGGTCCGCTTCCTGCGTGTCCCATCCGAAGAAGGCGATATTGCCGTACCCCAACGCCCGGAAGTAGCAGCAAGCCATCTCCACCGCTTCGAAGCTCGCCCGGCCGAAGATCTCCGGTTTCTCAAAGCAGTGTCTCTCGAGACCGGCCACGGGCCCCGGCAGAACGAGCGGGCCTCCGACCGCCTGAACGAACCGCCACAACCGCTCCGAAGGCGTGATGCGGGGAACCCAGGGCAGTATCAGGGCGAAACACCCCCGGGCCATCAGCTCCCGGCCGGCCTCCTCGGCGCCCAAATCAAGATCGCCGATCGTGCGGATCAGCAGCTTCATCTCCCGGCGCTCAGCCTGAACGTGAAGATGATGCAGCAGTTCGGTCTGGAAGTTGTCCGGACCCGACGGGCAGATCAAGCCAACGGGATGACCCGTGCGGACCTCCGTCGCCCGTTCGGCCCTCCCAGTGCTGCGAGGCCCCCCTGCCGTCTCCCGGACAAAAGTCCCTGAACCGATGCGCCGCTCAATCTGCCGTTCCTGTTCGAGAAGGAGCAGCCCCCGGCGAACGCTGTGGTGGCTGCAGCCCAGGCGGCTGACCAGTTCCCGCTCCGACGGCAGCCTGTCGCCAGGGACAAGTCCTTGCGCCGCAATGATTTCCGTCAACGCGGCCTTGACCTTCTCATAGATGAAGGGACCGGATCTCGCCATCCTCCGTCATACCTCCAGAAACGCCAGTGGATAATAGCATAACACTACCATAGCGCTTTGCTAGTGTACCGGCGCGATCCACCCCTGTCAAGCAGATTTCTGCGGATAGGCGGGTGGAACGGTATGCGGACTGGCCGATCAGGGATCAGCCAGTTCCACCGTCAGTTCAATCAGGCAGATCCCTTTGCCGCCGACGGTGGAGGTCAGTGCATTTTCGAAGGCCTCCAATTCATCGGCGCGGAGGTAGTCGATGCCGTAGGCGTCAGCGAGTTTGTGGAAATCCGGGTTGACCAGATCGACGCCGAACCGTCGGCCCGCGAAGTTGCGGTCCTGGTTGGCGCGAATCGCCCCGAACACCCGGTTGTTGCACAGGACGACGGTCAGCGGCGTATTCTCCTGGACCGCGACGGCCAGTTCCGTGGCGGTGAACTGGAAGCCGCCGTCGCCGATGACGCAGACGACCGGCCGGTCGGGACAGGCGATCCTGGCCCCGATCGCCTGCGGCAGCGATCCGCCGAGGCCGCCGTAGCCCATCGGGAACAGGAAACTGCGCGGGCGGTTGACGGGCATACAGCGGTAGATCCAGTAGCCGAGGCTGCAGCGGTCGGCGGCGATCACCGCCTCATCCGGGACAACGGCTCGGAAGACATCGAGCACCTTCATCTCGGTCGGGCCCTGAGCCCGCCGCTTGGCCAGGCGCGCCGCCTCCGCCCGTTTCGCGCGAGCAGACCATTCGGAATTGGCGACCCCCCTATTCGGCAGCGACTCGAGGATGGCCTGCAAAGCGGCTTTGGCGTCGGCGACGATGGCGACGTCGGGCGGGTACGACCGGCCGATCTCTTGCGGGTCGATATCGACGTGGATCAGTTTCTCGCCGAACCGGGTTTCCCAGGCGGCGGTGTCCTCCTGCTTGAACATCGTGCCGACGGCCAGCACCACGTCGGCCTCGGCGACCAGGTCGTTGACCTCGGTCATCAACGCGCCGTCGGCGAGGATGACGTTGGCGGCGGCACAAGGCACGATGCCGCGAGCAAGGATGGTGGGAATCACGATCGCGCCGATACGTTCGGCAAGCTGAACAAGTTCGGCGCCGGCATCGCTGGCCACCGTCCCGGTACCGGCCCAGATGACCGGGCGTTTGGCCTCGGCGAGCAGCCTGACGGCCGCCTCGACGGCTGACGCATCAGGGGCCAAACGTTCAGCCGGTTTTGGGTCCGGGATCGCCACCTCGGCCTCAGCGGCGAGAAGATCGCACGGAATCTCACAGAAGGCTCCGCCCGGCCGACCGGTCCGCAGGGCGAGCATCAACTCCGCGATAATCCGCGGAATCTCCTGCACGCTGCCCGCGCGTCGGACGTGGCGGCACACCGGCCGCATGATCTGGATGGCCTCGCCGCAATCGTGCAGGCCGCCGCGATTCCGGCCGACCAGGTCCGACCGGACGGTCGAGGCGACGGCCAGGACGGCTGAGGTGTCGGTGGTGGCCTGGCCCATGCCGCAGGCGATGTTGGCCACCGCCGGGCCGCTGGTGGTGGTCAGGACGCCGACCTTGCCGGAGGCGCGGTAGTAGCCATCGGCCATGAACGCCAGCCCCTGTTCGTGTCGGCCGAGCACGTGGCGAATCCTCTTCTGCCGAGCGAGGGCGTCGTAGACGGGCAGGCTGTGCCCGCCGGGAATGCCGAAGATCACCTCAACGCCGTGCGCAGCCAGACTCGCCGCCACCGCGTCGCCACCGGTCATTCGTTGCATGGTCACTGTTTTGCTCCTTCAGGAAAGTTGCCGCTGGGCTTTCTCAGCCGTCCAAGCGGGCAACTGGTCATGCACTCGCGGCCGCACTGTTCGCCCCACGCGCTGGCTTTGTAGTAGTTCCGGCAGGCGTCCTTGTTGAACGCAGCCAACTTGTGGTCCGTCGCGCCAACTCTTAACTCGTGGCTTTCGCCGAAGGCGTGGGCTGGACAGCTACGCAGGCACAACGAACACTTCTCTCCGAGGCAGACTGACTTCGTCAGCATCGCGTCGACCACCAGCGGCGCAGCGGTGATGACCGAGACGAGCCGTTGGCGAGGACCGTACTGCGGCGTCAGAAACAGGTTGTTAAGGCCAAACGTTCCCAGCCCCGCGGTGACGGCGGCATGGCGATGCGAAAACGGGGCGAATGCCTTCGGAGGATAGGGGAAATCCCACTGCACGTTGCCGGGCCACGAGAGGGTCTGGCCGTACGTGGTGGGAAGATAGGCTGAGACGTGGCCCGCGCGTTCGAGAAACATGGCTGCATGCATGCTGAGGGCCTGGAGCTCGTTGTTGATGACCTCATAGGAGCACCGCCGTTCGACGTGCTTGCGGATCACGGTGCGAGGGCGCCACGTCTGCTGTTGCCCCGATTCGTCGGTGTAGACGTCCTCCTCTTTGATGATCTGGGACTCGGCCATGAAGTTGTTCCATCGCATCAAGCCCGAGACGATCGGCAGCGCGACGACCACGACGGAGCGGGCCTCGGGCACAAAGTCCTTCGGCTGGTGCCCGGGCGGCGCGTCCTCGAATCGATCCACCGAGGCGACGCCGACGAGGGCGGCTTGGCGGCTCAGGTCGCGAATGTGATTCTTCAGAGCATCCGTCAGTTTCTGATCGTTCATCGCTTTAAGCCTGTTTCTATTGCGGCGGCCGCACGGGCTCAAGGCCGGCGCGGGTAACGCGGAAACGGTCCATCCGCATCAGGGACTCGAACGAATCGTAGTGGACGTAGAGGACAACGTCCGGCTCGACCTCGATCATCGCGCCCATCGCCCACAAAGCCGAGTCGAGCATGGTGCCCTGGTCCCAGGTGCGACCGTCGTCCCAACTGCAGTGGATGGTCAGACCCGGCAAACGGTGGGCGATCAGGATGGCGCCGGACGCGGTCCGCAGCATGTTCGGCGCGGCATAGCCCGCGAACGGACCGCGCAGGCACGGGCCCCAGGTGGTTCCGCCGTCAGCCGACCAGGTCTCCCACATCCACGGCGAAAAGACCGGCCGGATCAACGCCATAATCCGCCCGTCGGAAATCTGCACGCCGCAGATTTCGGTCAGATCGAGATTGCCTTCATACTTGTTGCCCTTCTCGTCGAAGCCGGGCGTATCGACGTTGACCAGCGGCGACCACGTGCGCCCGTCGTCGGTGGATCGGCAGGCGTAGCCCTGGCAGTGAAACGAACCCCACGTGTAAATGGTCATATCCTCAGCCATCGGCTTGAAGCCGCCGTAGAGGAACATGACCATCGACTCATCGGCGAGGTTCATGAAGATATGCGGTCCGGCATGCAGACCGGTGGTCCGGACGGCGCTGGTATCCAGACCGAGCGGCTCGGGCGGCGACCACGTGCGGCCGTCGTCGGCCGACTCAGCAGTATAGAAGTCATCGCCTTTCTTGCTCAGATAGATCAGCCGGCCTCTGGGCGTCCGATGGAGACGAGGCATCTGCCATTCATCGTCTCCGACGCCGAACTTCAGTTCCTCCGGCTTCGACCACGTCCAGCCGTTATCGTCTGAACGGGCGAGCAATGCGGTGCTCTTGCCCTGATACGGCTTCTCCTGGACCACGTAGTTGAGCAACAACTCGCCGCTTTCCAGCCGCAACAGGTCGTTGGGCTTCTGCCACAGGCCGTAGTCGCGATCGGGGCAAGGGTGGAACCAGTGTCGCGGCTGACGGACCGCGTTATTCCACGACGGCGGGACCGGTTCGGCTTGGACCGTCACGTCGCGGATGCCGGAGTCGCCGAAGCTATAGACGCCGACGCAACCGGCGTCGGAATAGCTGTCGTCGCAGGCCTCGAAGTATCCGTTTTCGCCGACGCGAACGGCGATCCGATCGCCGCGCAGGGTCACCTCCGCGGGCAGCCAGAGGTTCTTGTTGCTCGGAACCCGGCGGACCATCTCCAGTTTGATGATCTGAAGATAGCCGGCCTCATCCATCTTCGAGAAAGCCACCCAGAAATGTTGGGCCCGGCTGGCTTGGCCGCAGTTAGGGAAGTGCAGCAGATAGAAATGCGAGGCGTCGGCCGCCCTCAGCACGACACCGGCATCGCTGTGGCCGGTCAGGCGAAACTCGAAGCGAACGCGGACGTCGCGGCAGGCCAGGTCGCGATTGAAGGCATAGTGCACGCCCTGCATGCCCTCAACGTCTTGGCGGCGGAGTTCCTCGGGCACCGCCAGCAGGCCGTTCTCACCGTCGCGCCAACGGCCGTTGACAAAGTGCCAGTGTCCGCCGTCACCCATGTGCAAGCTTGTCGTCTCGACCGGCATGGAGTGTCCTTTCCAGCAATGGGCCGGGCCTACAGAGGTCACATTCTCTCGTTTCCAACCCGTTCGATCCACTCGAAATAGCACCGGTTGGCGTCCCACGGCAGGTCCATCATGCACGTACCGCACATGCACATACCGGTGACCCGCTGCTCGCGGATGAGTTGCTCAGCCAGGTCCAGGTGGCGTTTCATCAGGTCGGCTGGGATGTGCTTGCCCGTCCCGAAATCGTAGACGTAGAGGCACAGCAGCACGGGCTTCCCGCCGCTCAGGTCGGCCAGGCGGTCGAGGGCGGCGGGCACGGTGTCGATCTGCTCGGCATGCCAGAGCGGCACCAACAGATGGGCGAAGAACGGCAGCAGACCCGGCAGTTCGGGCCGATCGAGGCTCATCGTGTAGATCGTCCCGCCCAAAGGCAGTTGCGGTTGCTCCACGGCATTGGCGAACTGGAGCCGGGTCAGATGCTCCGGCCGAACGCCCGCATCAATGCTGCCGGTGCTGAAGTCGTCGATGTGGAACGCCTCGACCCGCGGATCGGCCAAAGCCAGTTGCTTGGTCGCCCGAAGCTTGGCCAGCGTGTCCTCCGGATCCAGTTCAAACGTCCCGCCGCTCCCCTTGTGAATGGAAGTCTTGCAGATAAACCGCTTGGCTGACGGGATCGAGTCGAGAGTGGCCCGGTCGATCGGCAGATGGCCGGCCACGATGACGTTGCGAATGCCCGTCCGCCGGACCGCCTCTTCGGTGGTCAGCGCGGACTTGCCAAACTGCAACTGTGCGTAGTCGCTGGCCTCCTGCAGTGCGTTGACCTTCATACCCCACAGCCAGAGCCGATCGAGCATCCTGTCCTGTGTCATGGTTGTGATCCTTTTCGGAAAAGAAGACCGGCGGGTCCTGAACCGCCCTACATGGGACTCAGCATACGTCCGCTCTTGCGCATCTCCTCTACAACCGCCAGAAGGTTGTCTCTGGGATACGGTGGAAACGAGTCATTGGTGTCGCCGATCATGTGACGGTGGCCGCGAACCGCTCCAAGCACGTATCGGACCCGTTCGCGAATGCTCTGGAGATCGGAGTCGTAGAACAGGTTGACGTTGACGGCGCCGCGGGTCACGACCCTCTTTCCCAGCCGGGCCCGTGCCGCCGGCAGATCGTCAACGTCGCCGAGAGGACCGTGAGAGAGGCTTTCGAGCACGTCCACGTCCATGGCGTCATAGACGCCCATGTCGATCAACCGGCCCATCCGCCCGCAGGTGTGAACCCACGTCCGCAGGCCCAGCTCGTGGGCCCGCTGGTGGTGCCGCTTGGCCTGAGGGATGAAGTATTTCCGATAGATCGCGGGCGAGTAGAGCTCCAAGCCGTTGATCGCGTGGAGCACAAAATCGGCCCCGGATTCCGCGGCCCAGCCGAGCACGGCGGCGTCCGCTTCGGCCTGAATCGCAAAGAGACGTTCGAACAACGAAACGTGATCCTCCAACAGGAAGAACGCTTCGGTCGAGGCCATGTAGAGGTTGCAGGTGAGCACGAAGGCGGGTACGCCGATGCTGACATACAACGGGACGTCCGGAGGCATCATGGCCGCCCGCTGGGCGAAGCGACGCTGGACCAGCGCCTTCGCCTCGGGATTCTCAAGAACGGTGCGGGCGGCGGATTCAATCAGACGGGCCATCGCCGGCAGATCGCGCTCGCCCTTGACCAGATGCTCCGACCAGAAGCCGGGCCGATCGGGCACGGTCAGAAAGGCGTCGGAAAGCTCGCCCTCCGGCGTCCTGACGGTGGTTCGCTTCCGGACCGACCCGTCGGCGTCGCTCTCCTCACGAACCTCGATCTCGATGTCCGGCATCAGGCCGGCCAGGTCCAGCGGCGTCAGGCCTCCCATCGCCCAGACAAAGTCAATCCCGGTCTCCGCGCGGCACCGCAGGATCATCTCCGGAGTGACCGGGGACTCGGAGGCCAACGAAAACGACGCCGACTGCCCGCGCCGCCGCACCTCAGTGCCGAAGTACGAAGCCGCGGTCGCACGCGGATCGAACAGCACCACCGGCGTCAGGTCCGGGTCGCCGTCGATCATCCATTCCAGTAGTGGTTTGCGTACGGTCACCGTTTTCCTCACTCCGCTGTGATCGGCGCTTCGAGCAGCCGCCGGCGGAAACCGTCGTAGTCAGTACCTTTGGTCACGATGTAGAACGAGTCGTCATCAACATCCCGCCGAATGGCGTTCAGGATCGGCACTCTCAGCCGACTGCCGCTGATGAGGAGGCGCGGATCCTCGCCGATCCGGCACGGCCCGGCCACGTTGTGGATCTCGGCTGACAGACCGCGTAGGTCAACCGTGGCATAGCACTGCGGATCTCTCAACCGGCACCAGGCACGGGCGTAAAGGGCGACCGACCGGCCATCGCCGCCTTCCCACAAGAACAGCCGCACGTCGTGATCGAGGGCCAGACGCTCTCTGAACGTCGCGCCGACAAGACACCGCGCCCCGCTGACCGACAGCTCGAAGACGTTCTCAGCCGGCCGACGCAGGCCCAGGTAAGGCACGGTCATGGCCTTCCAGGTCATCGCGCATTGCTCGAAACCCTCGCCGAAGGCCACCGCCTCGACGGTCGCGGGATCGTACCGCAGATCGGCGTCAACCATCGCGGCGGCGATGTCGCGGGCGAAGAGGCGACTGACGTAAAGAACCTTGAGAACCGAAGTCCTCCACGGTCCGCGCGTCCGGGACCGGGCCTGCCTGATCTCCTCGACCAGCTCGGCGTGAATCTCAGCGGGCACGCCGGCCAGCCACTCGGCTTTGCCTTCGAGTCGGTCGTCGTCCAGAAACCGGCCGATCGGATTGTCGAGATCGTCCCAGGCGGCGGGCGGGTTTCTGACCGCCACGTCGGAAACCACGACGCACCGCCGTCCGAGCACCCGCGCCGCGTGATCCTCAATATCGACCATCGCCGGAGAGCTGCCGATGGGAAACAAGATCAAAACTTCATCCGCGCCCATCGAGTCCATATACGCCTTCTGAGCCTGGTTGCAGCGCCGCTCCCGCCCCAGACACGCCAGCCAGAGGCCCTCATCCTCGCCCGCGGGAACCCGGTCGCCGTGCGCCGCCCAGCAGGCGGGATGGAACATCAGGTTGATCTTGTTGATTCGCATGGGAGACTCACGCCAGCTCGCGCGTATTGACAATCCCCACCTCGATGTCTTCCTTATTGACCGAGTAGGTCACCAGCAGCTTCTCGCCGTCGCAGAAGCAATTGGGGTAGTGATAGCCGTCTTCCTTGTGTCGGCCGTTGATCCGACGCGTGGTCGGACCCTCGACCAGCGTGTATTGGCGGGTGAACTTGCGGCCATCGTCACTCAGGGCGATCCAGAGGGCCATGCGGTCCAACAGCCGCTCGTGGTTGTTGCCGACGATGTAGAACCGCCCGTCCGACAGCCGTCCGGCGAACGCGCGGGAAAACGAGTTCGGGAAGTCCGTGCGGACCAGGTCGCTCCAGGTCTCGCCGCCGTCGTCACTCCACGTGATCGCCAAGTACCCGGAAATGCTAGAGTCCCGCTGGTACATCCAGATCCGCCCGTCGTCGGTCTGGTACCAGGTGCCCTGCTCGGGCAAAACGCCCTCATCGGAAATGGCGATATCCACCACGCGCGGCGGATCGAACGGTCGCGACGGGTCGTCCCAGATCAGGACCATGCCGTGATGGTCGTAGAGGTCGAAGCCGCAGCACATCAGCTTGCCGTCGCGGGTTGGCCGCGGCCCTTCAAAAAGGTAGACGTTGGGACAGATGTTCTCGTAGTGCGTCCACGTCTTCAGGTCCGCCGTCTCATAGACGTCCAGCCGGATGTGCTGATCCTTCAACGTGCTCATGCCCGGCGGAGCCGTCTCACGCTCAAAATCCTTGGCCACGCAGACGTAGTTGTAAAGTTTGTCACTGGACGCGTAAAGCCCGGCGTTGTTCCGCACGAGCCTGCTGGCCACCGGCGTCGGAACAACCACGCCGTGAGGCGACCAGGTCGTGCCGTCCGCCGACGAGGCAAAGTGTATCTCCTGGCCGACGTAGTCCTCATGCAGAAACCCATTGGACCAGGACGTAACGTACCGGTCGCCGAATTTCGTGACGGCCTGGTGATGGCTGTAGGCCCAGGTTTTCTCGTCGCCGCGGTAGACCATCGACCGCCGGAACGGCACGTGCGGAAACTCGCCCCAGCCGTCGGGAATCACCGGATGCCAGTCGGTCAAAACGGGATACCCGGAGGCGATCGCAGCCACCTTCATGCGGTAATTCTGCATCCGCTTGGCCAGATCGCCGTCGACCACCCGCGCCACACGAAACGTATCCATCGCCATCGGCTGATTTGGGCTCATCTCGTCTGTTGCTCCTGTGAAAGGTGAAGTCTTGAGGCTAAAGGTCCTTGATTAACGTGGCCAGTGTGGCGGTCAGGTCCAGCACGTCCCGAATGCTGACCCACTCGTCAACGCCGTGTAGGTTGCCGCCTCGCGGCCCGAAAAGCACGCTCGGCATCCGGCCGATCTCACCGTAGACCCCCAAGTCGCAGGAAAAGGGCGCACCGGAAACGACGGCCGATCCGCGAACCGCCTCAGCCGCCCGAGCGACGGCGGCGATGGCCGGATCGTCGCGCGAGGTCTCCCACGGACGAACAGAGTGGTACGTCTTCTCCAGAGCCAGATCAAACGGCTCCAAAGCCGGTTCAGTCTTCCGCTTGCCTTCCCAATACGCTTGGAACTCGGGATAGAAATGCTCTTCGGTCATACCCGGGTGACACCAGACGATCCACGAAACGCTGACCTCGCGCGGCGTGCCCATCTGGACCGTCTGTCCGCCGGCCCCGTTCTCGATCCGCCAGGCAAGCACGTTGAGTTCCTTGCCCGGACCATCGAACAGTTCATGCCGGTTCCTTTGTCGCCAGTGCGTTTGAAACTCGTACAGAAGCTCCACCGCCCTCGCTGCGCCCACCAGCGGATTGGCAATGGCATCGCCGGTATACGGCATGCCGCCCTTTCCGGTCAGCCGCAGATCGCCCAGAAACGCCCCGAAACATGCTGGGCAAACCTCCATCCCCGTCGGCTCGGTCACCACCGCCAGGTCGGCGTTATACCCCTTCAAACGAGCCGCCAGAGTGCCATTACCGCTGGCATACTCCTCATCCACCACGCTCTCGAAAAGCACGTCGCCGCGAGGCGCGAAACCCAATTCGCGAAGCACCCGCACCGCCCAGAACGCCGCCGCCAAGCCGCCCTTCATGTCGGCGCTCCCGCGGCCGTAGAGCCGCCCGTCCCGGACCACCGGCTCGTACGGCGGACAGACCGTCCACTCCGCTGGGTCCGACGGGGCCACGTCGCTGTGCCCGCTCAGCAGGATCGAGCGGCCGCCGCCCACGCCCCTCCACCGCGCCGCCAGGTTTTTTCTTCCACGGCTGTAGTCACGCCCGGCCAGCCAGAACGGATGCTCAGCCGCGCCGGCCATCTCCTGCGGCGAAAACAGATCGACCTCCAAACCAAGCGCGCGGCACTGCTCGGCCAGGTGAAGCTGGACGTCAGCTTCATCGCCGTCGGGCGGACGATTCTCGCTGGCGAACCGCACCAGGGCTTTAGTCCACTCGACGATGGCGCCGGCACGGTCGTCGACCGCCTCCTTGATCCGCTCGGCCGTCAGCTCGCTCACAGGACGATCACCTCCCGCCGCCAACTTGTCAACTCGCGCACGCCGTCCTCGATGACGAGCAAGCCGTCCTCGTAGCGCAAGCCCTGCTGCCCGTCGCTCAGCCAGATGTCCACGTTGAACAGCATGCCCGGCTGGATGGCGAAATCCGCCTGCCGGGCCAGCCACAACCCTTCGACCTCCGAACTGCCGGTGCCGTGAGCCGGACCGTAAAGGGTGAACTCCTCATAGCCGTAGCGGGCGAGAATATCGTGGTAGCCCTGGAACACGTCAGCCGCCCGTACGCCCGGACGGATCGTCGCAATCGCGTACTCCATCGCCTCCAGCCCGACTTCCATCAGCTTGCGCGCGGACTTCGGCGGTTCGCCGATCGAGAACGGCCGGCACATGTTGCCGCAGTAGCCCATGTACTTGGCCCCGAATGTGAACTGAACGAGCTCGTTCTCCTGAATCCGGCGATTCGTGGACCGGGCCAGGCTCAGCCGCGTGTTCGGGCCCGAGCAGGCCCACGCCGGATAACTCGCCCCTTCCGCCCCGGAAAGAACCATCTTCGCCCGCGCCGCAGCCTCAAGTTCCCACTCCCGCCGGCCGGGCTTCGCCTCAGCCATCGCCGCCTTCATCGCCTCCTCGGTGATGCGGTATGCCTCGACGATGTAGGGCACTTCGGCCGCCGATTTGATCGACTGCACCCGCCACAGCAGTTTGTCCGCCTCGACGTACTCAGCCTGCGGAGCGCCGCTCTTGAGATCCTCCAGCAGAACCGCTGGGAAGATGTTCCAGTTGGCCACGCCAACACGTTTCGGCGTCCTGCCGCAAACCCTGGGCAGAATCGTCTTGAAGCTCTCGCCTTCGACCTGCGGCACCCATTCGGGCGGCGAGCTCTCGACCAGCAGCGGGTTGACCACGATCCGCTCGACCTTCGAAAACGACTTGGCGAACTCCAGCGACTCCGGCCCGCCGGTAACCAGCGCCGCCTCGCCTTCAGCGGGAACGATCACCGCTGCGAAATCGAAAAAAGGCCAGAAACCCGCCAGATACCGACTCGTCGCCGATTCGCATTCGCTGCTGTAGCCAACCAGCACGTCGAGCCCTTCCGCCCGCAGTTCCTCCTGCACCCGCGCAATCCGCCGCTGATACTCTGCCCTGCCCAACTCATCCAACCGCATACAGGAACCTCCTTACATGGAACTACGGATCGCACTCGTGATCTCGCGGACGTACTCGCGGGCGCAGCGTTCCGCCTCATCGGGCTGATGGGCGGCGATGGCCTCGACCATGTCCACAATCCGCCGGTTGTGCTCCGGCTCGTTGGCGATGTGGCTGAGGATCTCACGCTCCAACTCGCAGGACCGCACCGCCAAGGGCGAAAGATGGTGCGTCTCCCAGACCTCCCCGAGCAGCGGATTGCCGCAGTTGGCCAAGAGGTACCGCCTAAACTCGCGAGCCGCCTCAAGCCGGGCGTCACGGTCCGCCGAACCGAAAAGCCCGTACATCCGCTCGGCCAGACGCTTGAGCTCCTCAATCTGCCAGCCGGTCATGTTCCTGGCAGCCAGACGCGCCGCCTGACCCTCGATCACCTCGCGCAGCTCGTACCGGCAAAGCACCTCCTCGGGCTTCTGATCCTCGATGTACTCGACGAACCGCCCGCCGTAGGGCCCGCGGCTCCGCAGCACGCCCTCCGCTTCCAGGCGAACCAACGCCTCGCGAACCGGAACCCGGCCAAGCCCCAACTCGCGACACACCTTCGCCTCGGTCAGCCGCTCGCCCGGAGCAAACCCACCTGCCCGAAGGTTCTCCCTCAACAGCTCGTACGCTTGATCAGATTTTGATTTTCTAATAGCCACTGCTATCACCGTTCTGTATACACTTTATGGTTTGTATACATTCGCGATTATGCGCAACCCGTTTTTTCCTGTCAAGGCATTTTCAGGCGATCAGCAGGTCAGGCGGGTTGCCAATGCGCCCACATAGCGCCCCAGCCGGCTTGAACGTTCGTGATGACGTCGGTCCGGCCGGTCTCGATGCACAGCACGTGAAGCTGGCGCAGGCCGCTGCGGGTGGAACCGAATACGAGGCTTCGACCATCGGGTGAAAACCGCGGGTGATAGTTGGCCGCCCCCCTGTCGCAATGGGTCAACCGACGTACCTCGCCGTCGCAGGTGGCCCGGAATAGCTCAACCCGATCGTCAATCGCCGCGGCGAAGCAGATCGACCGGCCGTCGGGAAACCAGATTGGCGTATCGCTGCTGCCTCCGTGAAAGTCGTACACGTCGAGGAACTCCACCACGCCGCGATAGCCGTTCCGGTCGGCGATCTTCCGCGGCTCGGTTCCATCCGGACGAACGATCCACGGGTGGCAGTCGTAATGCTGCCCGCTGACGAAGAGGATCCACTGCCCGTCGGGCGACCATACGGGGCCGAAGTTAAAGGGATTCCCGGTCGCCACGTGCGTCTTACTCGATCCGTCGGCGCGGGCGATGTAGACCTGGTAGTCCTCGTGATACGCCACTCGCCCGCCGTCGGGCGAGGCGCTGTAGCCGTACGCGAAACCGTTGGCGGTCTGCGAAAGGTCGCGTTTGTTGCGGCCGTCGATGTCCATCACGAAGGGATGCGAGACGCCGTCGATCAGGGCCGTAAACCCCAGCCGTGATGCGTCGCCCGGCCAGAAAAACAGCCCGGCATTGTAGTCGCTGACCCGCTCGACCGCGGTCGGACTGGTCAGCCGCCCCGTCGCCAGTTCCAGCAGGTGCATGTCACAGCGCCACCCTTCGGTCATGCGGAACTCCCGGTGGGCTTCCTCCCACGCGGCGTTCTCCGGACTCTCCCACCCGCAGCCGATCGCCGCGAACCGCCCGTCCGGCGACCATCCGGCGAACTGCGTCCACGTGTCGCCGTCGCCGATCAGTCCCTCAGCCAACACCGCCCGCCCGGTCCCATTGGCTCGCACCAGGCACGCCCGCATGGTCGCCACATTGGCGTGCCGACCGCCGGGAAGGTCGGTGCGGTACTCGGTGTAGCCGATCCACTCGCCCGATGCCGTCGTCCTGCAAGCGCCCATCAATGGTCCTCGCTATGGAATTCAGAGAGTCTATCGTTGTCTGATTGTCCACTCGTCGTGCTCATGAGGATATCGCCCCTTCACCGTCTCACCAGTCACTGATCTTCCAGTACTGAGGCGGGAATCTAACCGGACATCGTCGCACAGACAAACAAAAAGCATGGAGGACTGGAGCATATGACCAATCAAACGACCTCGCCATCCGGAAGGCTGCAGGCCACCGTGCCTCACCCGAGCAGAAGCGACAGCAGGTCCCAGTTCGAGCCTTTGCGTTTCGCGGCCAGCAGGGGCACCTTGGTGGTCCAGATAAGCTGTTCGGTGACGCTGCCGAGCAGGACGGTGGCGGCGCTGGTGCCGCGGGTGCCGACCACCACGAGGTCGGCCTTCTCCTCGTCGGCCGCGTCGAGAATGGCTTTGGCCTCTTCGGACTCGAGTCGCAGAAGGATTCGAAAATCGACCCCGCGCCCGCGGAAGGGCTCGATGAACTCGTCATACGCCCGCCCGGCGTACTGCCGGAACGCCTCAGCCAGTTCGGCCTCACCCTCGCCCATGACGTACGAGGACGGAATAGGCACGTTGTACGCGTGCAGACAGGTGATCTCGCGAATCTCCCTGGCCTTGGCAAAGGCCACCGCGACGTCTACCGCGTCGGCTGAGTGATCGGAGAAATCAACCGGCACCAGAATCCGGTCGATCCGCGGCCGCGACTGTTCCGGAACGATCAGGACCGAGCACGGCGCCTTGCGGGTAACCCGTTCGGGCAGATCGCCCACGCTGGCCTTCCCAGCTTTTCGCCCGACCACGATCAGGTCAATCTCCTCCTCCCTGGCCGCGCGAAGCACCTCCGTGATGGGCACGCCCTCACGAACGTCCTGGATCACCTCAATCCCATCGGGACTTCTGAAACGAGCGGCGACGGCCTCGGCCATCTTCGCCTCAGCGGCCGGACGCGCCGAAGCGATCAGGTTCCGGTACACCTCAGCTTTGGCCAGCGTCTGATCCGTCCGGATCACGTGCAGGAAGTGCACGCAGCGCGAACCGGCCATCTGGGCCACCAGCGAGGCGTAATGGATCGTCGCCTCGTCCTGCTCGTTGAGATTCAGAGCCACAAGAAGCTTCTGATATCGATGCATGTTCATTCCCTCTCAGAACGGTCAGAACTCCCGTTCTCACGGACAATGAAGTAACCGACCGATAGTGCGATCACGACCACGCCAATCCCCACCAGGGCCAGCGGGTCGTACTTCCCAGGGTCAAGGATGATTACCTTCCTCGCCAGGGCGATCAGAGCGACCAGAAAAACGACTTGCACCCGGATCGCACTGGTGAACATATACGTCCTCATCGTCTCCATGAGTTCCAAGCCGATGAGGATGAGCAGGAACAACCCGAATATCTCCAAGAGTTCGCCGATCTCCAACAGCATGACCGGCGGTGTGACCATGTCCTTGGCGATCACGTAGGCCAACTCAATGGTGGCCAGCACGACGACCACCGTCATCATGACCATCAGCGACCAGATGATTGCTCGTTCGACTTTCTTCATGCCAACCCTCGGTAGCACTCGCCAGTCATGAAATTTTATCAGCGATCTTCATGGGAGGCAAGGGTTGTCCAACACCAGGAGGATCCTGATGTACGCTGTCCACCGGAGGCCGACGAACCATCCATCCCCGCTTCGACGAGGCTGAGGCGCTAACAACGACTGACAGACTCAAGGCTTGAGCACCACCTTGATGCAGCCGTCCTCCTTTTCGCGAAACGTCTTGTAGTACCTGGGCGCCTCGTCGAGTGATGGGCGGTGCGTGATGACAAACGACGGGTCGATCTGACCCGACTCGATCTTCTCCAGCAACGGCCCAAGATAATGCTGCACGTGCGTCTGCCCCATCCGGAACGTCAGCCCCTTATTCATCGCCGCTCCGAACGGAATCTTGTCCAGCAACCCCACGTACACCCCGGGCACCGAGACCGTTCCTCCCTTGCGGCAGCACCAGATTGCCTCACGCAAGACATTCGGCCGGTCGGTCCCCATGTACAGAGCGGTCTTGACCCGATCGTAGATAGCCCCGATGCTGCCTCCGCCGTGCGCCTCCGTGCCGACCGCGTCGATGCAGCGGTCGGGCCCGCGGCCGTCGGTCATCTCCATCAGGCGGTCGTACACGTCGTTCTGCGAAAAATCGATGGTCTCCGCCTGGCCGGCCTCGCGGGCCATTCGCAGTCGTTCTTCGATCCGGTCGATCGCAATCACCCGACCCGCCCCGAGCATCCACGCGCTTTGGATGGCGAACTGCCCGACCGGGCCGCAGCCCCAGATCGCCACCGTGTCGCCCTCCTCGATCCCGCAATTCTCCGCCGCCATGTAGCCGGTCGGAAATATGTCGGACAGGAAAATCACCTGGTCGTCGGTCAGGTCCGACTCGATCTTGATGGGCCCGACGTCGGCGTAGGGAACCCGCAGGTACTCCGCCTGCCCGCCCGCGTACCCGCCGAGCATGTGCGAATACCCGTAGATGCCCGCCGGCGACTGGCCCATCATCTTGCGGGCGATTTCGGCGTTCGGATTGGAGTTGTCGCACAGCGAAAAGAGATTCCGCTGGCAGAAGAAACACCGGCCGCACGAGATGGTGAACGGCACCACCACCCGGTCGCCCTTCTTGAGTTTGGTGACCTCGCGGCCGACCTCGACCACCTCTCCCATCGCCTCATGCCCGAGTACGTCGCCCTCCTCCATCGTCGGAATGTACCCGTCATACAGATGCAGATCCGATCCGCAGATGGCGGTGGAGGTGACCTTGATAATCGCGTCGCCCGGGTCCACGATCTTGGGATCCGGAACGTTATCAACGCGCACATCCTCCTTACCGTGCCAAACGAGCGCTTTCATGGCATTCCCCCTTTTCCAGCAAAGCCCCCGAAGACTACCCCCTTCCAGATTATCGGACCTGACTCCAGCGTGCAAATGAATTCGGCAGAGGCGCACCATCAGCACATAAACTTATAATAATCCAGTGCTGCACGCCATCGCCAGCCTATCCGCCCCAGAAGATCGGAAATCGCCCGTCCATGATGTCCTCGCCGAGACGATGGACGCGCAAACCGTGAGGATCAAGGAAACCCTGATCCAGCCGTCGCCGAAGCTCATCCGCCCGGCCCAGCCGAGCGATCGTCGGCCACTGATCGATGTTCCCGAAGTGCAGGGCGACGTCCCAGATGCTCAAGCCGTCGGCCCCGGCCTCCAGTGCCGGCAGCACGTCGCGGACGTGGGCCTCCATCGCCTCATAGACACTGATCATGGGGAACACCTTCGCTCCGGCGCTGCGGCACGCGTCGTTGAAATAGTCCATGTCCCAGACCCGCTTCGACTCGCCAAACCCGTACTTGTACGGATAGACCTCATCGACCAGCCCTTCTCGCACCAGGCGGCGCAGATCGACGGCGTACCGAAGGTTGTCCTCCTCGATGCCCAGCGTGCAGACGCTCAGC
This sequence comes from Phycisphaerae bacterium, assembly GCA_012729815.1. Taxonomy (NCBI): domain Bacteria; kingdom Pseudomonadati; phylum Planctomycetota; class Phycisphaerae; species Phycisphaerae bacterium. Next base: position 30,191 of record JAAYCJ010000349.1, read on the forward strand.
TCAAGCCGCCTGCCGTCGCCGCGCCGGGCCTGCTCCTCGTCGAGCAGCACGCGCAGCTCGCGCATGAACGTGGCGACAATCTCGCGACGAAGATCCTGAATGCGGGAGTCGACTTCCTCGAGTCGCAGCGGATCCTCGCCATACCGCTGCCGGAAAAGCTCGCAGAACGCCGGTTCGTAAAGCACCATCGGAAAACCCCGATTGAACACGATATGCGCCCCGTCGGCCCCAAACGCGATCGCCTCCCGAAGCACGTCCAGCAGATGCCTTCGCACCTCGGGCACCGCCCAGCTCATCCGCGCTACCGGCAATCCGTCCTTGTCGCGCAACCGCCACTGCGGATTGTCGCGGTAAAACGGCGATTGAAACACATCCGTATGCGGAGCATAGTAACCCCACAACGCCGGCCGTATACCGACGTGGACCTTCATGCCGAGATCGTGCGCCCCGTCAATGATCGTCTTGGTCGGGTTGATGCCCTTCTCCGCCAGCGTGCGCACGGAGTGGGCGAAATGACGCTGTCCCGGCAGCGGAAACACATCGATGCCCTGGGCGAACCACGACCCAACGGCTGAAGGATACGTCACCTGGTCGGCCCCGCCCAGATGCAGCAGAAGCGTGCCAAAGTCGGTGTCGCGGAAAATCTCGACCTCAGCCAAGACCTCATCGATGGTGGTCGGCCCGCGCAAATCAATGAAGCTGTACCCGTCACAACTGGCGGCCAGATTCCGATGTGACCGGTCCTCCCGATCGCGGCGCAGCGCAGCGGCCTCGCCGTCCGTCAGCGGAATGAGCTTGACGAACGCCACGCCGCAGTGCGGAACGATCCCGCCCGGCTGAGGACCGATTTCGAGAGTCTGTCCCTCCAGGTCCGCGACCCTGTAAAACACCTCGCGGATATTCCAGTACTGGCTGATCGCCGGCTGAGAGTCGCGCGGCAGTGCGCATCGGTCGCCGGACAAACGCAGCCACGCCCGGCACGCCCCATCGGGCTTGGAGCTGAACAGACCCACACTGATCGCATGCGGCCCGCGGACCGGCAACGGCACCCGCACCACCGGCGGCTTGGCCTCCGGAACGGCATAGATCATCGTTCCGCTCAATCCGCCCGCCTCGTAGCTGAACACCCGCCAACGACCGGCCTTGAAACGCTCGCTCCTGGACTCAGCGGGAACGAACGAAGCCATATCGCAAAGAACGACCGCCCGATCCGCGTTGCTCCAGGTGTTCGGGTCGCCGGTGATCCAGGGGGCGAGGGTGGCTGGCGTATCCATCGCACGTCCTTCTTCAGAAGATCAGGTTCAGCCGCAGCGCCGACGGATCATACCGCCACTATGGCGGGCGGTAAAGGCCGATTCGCCCACAAAAGTCCACATTGGCCCGTTCAAGCCCCCCTCCCGACAGGTCGATGAAGGCGGAAGGAGGGAAAGAAGATGACGCACGATCGCGAAGCGTGGAATCTGCGCCTGGTTCTGACCGGCGCAATCGTCCTGGGTTTCTCCCTGGTCTGCTCAGCCGGCTATCAGCCCGCCTACACCACCATGGTCGAAAACGGACCCTCGTCCAACCGCATCGACATGGTCTTCATGGGCGACGGCTACCAAGCCAATCAGCTCCAGACCTCCTACCCCAGCCACATCAACGCCATGCTCAACCACATGTTCGAGCAAGGCGAAGACCCGTTTCCGCGTTATCGGAACTTCTTCAACGTCCACCGGATCGACCTGGTCTCCCAGGACTCCGGCGCCGACGTTCCGCCTGAGGGAATCAACGTAACTACCGCCCTGAACGCAAGTTACTACTACGGTGGGTCGGCTGAGCGCCTGCTCTACATCGACAGCGGCAAAGCCCAAAACGCGATGAGCGCCGCCCTCGCCTCAGCCCCCTTCCAGTCGGAAATGTCGCTGGTCTCGGTCAACGACAGCCGCTACGGCGGAGGCGGCGGGTCGTTCGCCGTCTACGCCGGCGGCCACCCGCGAGGTCCGGAGATCGCCCTCCACGAGTTGGGCCACTCCTTTGCCGGGCTGGCCGACGAATACGGCGGATTCCGCACCGAATACCAGGGCCCCGAACCCCAGCAGGCCAACATCACCCGCTCGGCCAACGGCGACAAGTGGGCCCACTGGAAAGGCTACTACGAGCCGGAAATGGGCACGATCGGAGCCTACGAAGGGGCTGGATACTATGACGAGGGGCTCTATCGGCCGTCGAAGAACTCCAAGATGCGCTCCCTGGGCCGCCCATTCGACGCGGTCGGACGAGAACAAATAATACTCAGTATTTATGGCTTTGTTGACCCCCTCGATGCCTGGGCCGACAACCGCCAGTCGCTGGTCGATCCTGAGACGCTATGGGTGGATGTGATCGACTCGGAGGTCATCGACGTTGAGTGGATCATCGACGGCCGCTGCCAGCGGCAAATGGAAGGGGAAGAGGTACTCGACTTGGCCGCCCTCAACCTGGAGCCGGGGCTGCACACCATCACCGCCCACGCCTTCGACGACACGGAGTGGGTCCGGATCGACCGCGAAGACCTCGAGCAGTCCGTGAGCTGGACCGTGGAGATCTCGGGCCTGGCCAGGGTTCCTGAACCCTCGGTCGTGTCGCTATTGCTCCTGGGACTTGTCCCACTGCTGCTTCGACGGCGAATGGCCTAGAACCACCCCACCACCATATCCTTCCCGAAAAACTGGGCTTATCGCCCCGTTTTCGCCGAATTCTAACATTATCGGGCGTTGCTCCGCCCGCATCCGACGGCACAGAGGCGCATTCGGCGAGAGGGCGTGATCCAGTTGAAGCGGACAATCCACCTTATGGCAGTCGCAGCGGCGGTCGCAGCCGTCACCATCCTCGGCTGCGGAGGACCGGCACAGGAGCCGGGACCGGATCTCGTGCCCAATGACGTCATACCGGGAACCCGGTTCTGCTCGCTGACCCTGGTGGTCGAGGGGCCGGGTGTCCTGGAAGATGTCAGTGGGCTCTATACGGAGGGGGCCGTGGTGACCCTCACCGCCACACCCGATTCCGGATGCCGCCTCCATTCCTGGCAAGGGGCGGACGACGAGGCAACCACGGAGTTGACTAACACCGTCGCGATGACGGATGACCGGATCGTAACGGCAACGTTCGAGACCATTCCCGGCAGCGGCTCGAACTCCGATCCGACGCCGACGCCCGATCCATCGCCCACACCGACCCCGTCGCCGCCGCCCACGCCTCCGGGCCAGACGTATGCCCTGACCGTCGAGGTGATCGGCAGCGGAACCCTCTCGCCCAACGGCGGAAGGTATGCCGCCGGAAAGGTGGTTCCGCTGACCGCCGTTCCAAACAGCGGCCACGCGGTGACGCGATGGACCGGCACCAACGACGACAACTCGACTTCAACCAACAACGCCGTGACCATGAACGCCGACCGCCTCGTGAAGGTCGAGTTCAAGCCGACAGGCGGACCCGCGCCAACCCCCTCGCCCACGCCCGGCCCAAGCCCGAC